>NZ_MEIH01000407.1:0-37785 GCF_001723155.1 Haladaptatus sp. W1 | reverse complement strand
GCTCCGTTTCAACTTGGGATATCGGTCTTCGATTTCGTCGGCATTTTCTTCAACGAGCGTGCGGATGGTTCGATAGATCTCCGCTTCGCGGGTGTCCCTCGCGACTATCTCGTCCCACTCCTCGCCGTCGAGTACGACCTCTCGGGTGTGGACGAGCGAACCGTCGGCGAGGACGACTTTCAGTTCTTCCGTGTAGGCATCGGTAATTCCGTATCGGACGGAGTGGGCACCCGTCGAGTTGTTTCCGATTCCGCCGCCGACCGTCGCTCGGTTCGAAGATGCCGGGTCGGGTGCGAATTTCAGCCCATGGCGAGCGAGGTGTTCGTCGAGGACGTCCTGAACGATACCGGGTTCGATTGTCGCCTCGCGTGCGTCCGCGTCGATATCGAGAAGGCTGTCCATATGTCGTGACATATCGAGGACGACGCAACCCGGACCGACCGCTTGCCCCCCGAGCGACGAACCGGCGCCGCGCGCGAGAATGGGGACTCCGTGGTCCGCAGCGACCCGGATGGCTTCTTGCACGTCGGTGGTGTGACGAGGCATGACGACGCCCGCGGGACGAGCCTGATAGATGCTTCCGTCGGTCGCGTAGAGAATTTGTGAATACTCGTCGAATCGAACCTGTCCGTCCACGGCATCTCGGAGGTCGCTCGCGAGCGATGTGTACTCGGCTACGTCGATGCGAGAGATACTTTCGCCATCTTGTTGCGCCGCTGACCCACTAAGAGTTGACCGGGATCGGTCGGTAGCCATAACGGTCTTTCATTGAAAACCCCTCCTATTAACGATTATGATAGTGGCGATTCAGGGTGAAAGTTAGATGACAAAGACGATTCGATGCCGAAGCTCACACGTGCCTTCATCAAGCTTGACGCCAGCGGTCAGTTGTTACGTTGGGGCGAACTTTTAGTCATTTTCCGGGTGGGAAAATTCGCTCTCGGCGTACCGACGGTCAGCCCATTGCAGCCGTCGAGCCGAGAAGAGGGGGATAACCTCCGACCGGGGTATTAGACGGTGAGCCAACTGGGTGAGAAACGTGATTCACGAGAACAGCGCGAGCGGTATTGGGGTTCTCTATCGACGAAAAGCGATGATAACATGGTCGTAGGGTTGAATAGATGACATTATTTTACACGCATTGTGGAACGACCCGATACAACCGGTATGACAATCTCTTCCCTTCAAAGGTAGCTGGATGTTCATCTCTCTTGGAATAAATGAAAATAACCAACTTTTTCTCGTGAAATCGGTTTGGTTATTACTCCTACAGAGGATACGCATCGTAGAATACGGATAGTAGTCGAACCACCGCCGCCGAACCCGTAATCAGTTTGATCGTGTAAATCGATGAATTGATCGGAGTCATTCGCTCTAACCCCGTTAACACGGATTTACGAGACGTATATCGTAATCGGTTGTCCGCTCTGGTTCGTCGAAGGTTGTTACACGAATCGTGGAATACAGAACCCTTGGGTTTGATCCCGAGACACTCGCCTTGCTCGACTGTAGAGGAGAGTACGATTAAGACCGCTCTCCACCACATTTTTGTTGTAAACTTCCGGCTCTCTATGCGTGGGTGCTAATATTTCATCACCGCGATCGACAATGCAATTCTCGCCTAAGCCCGATGCTTTACCCTGTAAGACAAGATATTCAAATAGATAGGCACATTACATCAATAGGAGTGTAATGAAAACTGGGTAACCGAGGTGATTCAAAATTTTAAGCGGCCCTGTTTCGTTTGGCAACTTTACTGGCGAGCAACCGTGTTTGCTAATACCTAACACCGAGACAAAGGCGATGTCTTCGTGGATGTAGTTCAACTGATGCGGAACGAATCTGTACGTCGAGAAAGCACTCTTTGTGAGAATTCGCTACTGAGGCTGCCGGGAAAGTCCGTGAACTGTCGGCTCGTGAAATCGGTTCAGGGGGCCCCATTGTAATTGATTGTCTGATTCGAGTACAGTGCCGTCTATACGTGACGTCCGAGAATGATACAGTGGAGTGAATAATCAGTAGAAAAGGGTTATACTGTTACCATTACAAACATAGTACTGTAACCTTTGTCAGAAATTTGCAATCTGTCGTTTGTCATTGCCAAAATCTCTACTCTCCTACCGATGCCACCGTTATCCCTGACCGATTTCGATCTGGTTCGCTGCCTCTCTAACACTCGCCGCTAACTCTTCGATGCGAGCGTCGTCGAACCGAGATGCATGCCCGCTAACGACGATTGCACCCATGAGACCGCCCGATACGTACTTTACTGCACACGCGACCGACCGCGCACCCAGCACTTGCTCTTGGTCGTTCACGGCATACCCCCGTTCGCGGATGCGGTCGAGTTCCTCGCGGAGCAAATCCGGGTCTGTGATCGTCCGCGACGTCATCGAATCCAACTCTTGGGCGAATACGGCCTCGCGGCGCTCATCCGGCATATCAGCCAACATCGCTTTCCCGACCGCAGTAGCGTGAAGTAATGCCGTCCGCCCGATTGGGGTCGTGGACTCGATCGCGTCCGGGCCGCCGCGGGCCGCGTGCACGAAGTGAACCACCTGCTCTTCCTCGACGGCGAGGTGTACAACTTCACCCGTCGACTCCGCGAGTGAGTTCGCAACTGAGGCACCGTAGCGATAGAGATCGAATCCTTCTCGGACCCGGTTCCCAGTCGTGAGGAACCCGAGACTGGCGCGGTACTCGTTACCGTCTTGCCGAACGTACCCGAGCTGGGATAGCGTCGAGAGGTGCGTATGCACCGTGGTTTTCGAGCACCCGAGTGCGTCCGATAACTCGGTAACGCCGGCACCCCGGCGGTCGATGAGTTCATCCACGATTGCGAACGACGTGCGGACCGATTTGATAGAGCGCGGTTCCGGTTCGCTGGTTCCCATACGTTACCTCTTCGCGACTACTAATATAGTTGTTTGGTATCGACAAACGAATTGTTCCGCAAAAGCCTAATTTATAGACCGATTATCGTGAAAAGCTTTTTATTGGGTGACGATAACCGGGGTGGTAATGGACCCGGTAGTCATTATTGGAGGCGGTATCATCGGTGCCAGTCTCGCCTATCATCTCCGCGAACTCTCTCGTCCCGTTATCCTCTATGAACGAGACGCACTCGGTTCAGGAACGTCCGGGGACTCTGTCGCGCTCTTCGTCTGGCATCAATCGACGCCGGATCGGTCGAGCCACGTACTCCGGACGCGTTCATGGGAACAATACGAACCACTAATTCAGGATGGTACCCTCAGTTTCGAGCAAATCGGGACGCTCGACGTCACCAGAAATGACGATGAAGTCGGGGAACTTCGAGAACTCACGGCAACGCTCGAGAACTTTGGCGCCGAGGCATCCTTCCTCGAATCGGACGTGCTCGCCGACCATGGCCTCGACCCCAACGTCGTTTCAGGCGCGATGGCGACCCCAGCCGATGGCTATCTTGATCCGTCAGAGATCATCCAACACTACATCCGCGAAGCTTCCGCGGCCGGTGTCGCTGTCGAGACCCAGACCCCGGTCACAGATATCCTTGTCAACGACGGTGAAGTCACAGGTATCGAGACGGAGAGGGGGACTCGGTCGGCGGCTGCCGTAGTGAACGTCGCGGGGCCGTGGGCTCCGAGCCTGAACGAGAAGGCAGGTGTGTCGCTGCCATTTCGTCATAACCGCGGGCCAGTCGTTGTGCTTCAAAAAGACGACTCCTTCTCGCTCCCGTTCATCCAGTTCAGTGACGGCCTCTACTTCCGTGGGGAGGGAAGGAATCAGGTGTTCGCCGGGAATTTCGGGGCCGACTACGAGGACGCGGAGGTACTGACGCCGGCGGGTGCACAGTCAATCGACCACGAGTTCTACCTCGAAATCGACGCACGGATTCGAGAGGCGATTCCACGACTCGACGGCGCCGAACTCGTCAACGAATGGGTTGGTATCCGAACACTCACGCCCGACGGCGTCCCAATCGTCGGCGAAACCGACGTTTCCGACTTCTTCATCGCAGCTGGGATGAACGGGCTCGGGGTCACGCTGGCACCAGCAATCGGTGAGTTCTTGGCTGCCTCAATCAAGGGCGAAGACGTCGATTCCACCGTCGAATCGTATCTCTCCCCGACACGATTTTCATAAGTATCCTCCAATACCCATTTCCCCTGCCAGGATCTCTGCTTTATCACTAGTTAGTTTATTGTCATCGCTTGCCATGTTTGACAGTAACATTCATATACTATTACTATAATAGTCCTTCTGTATGTTCGAAGGCACGGCCTTATCATTACTACCAGTCGTGGTGGCGCTCGCACTAGCATTTAAAACGAGAAACGCGGTGTTCTCACTCTTGCTCGGCTCCGTCGTCGGTGTCGTGATGCTCGGAAATGACCCCTTCACCGGGACCGCTCAATTGTTCCAAGACGCCCTAGGCAGTGGGTGGTTCATTTGGGTGATCATGATCCAAGTCTTCGTGGGGATTTTGATAGCCTACTTCATGCTCGCTGGAGTGACGGAACGGTTCGCCGAACTGGTTTCAGAACGGGTTGAATCCGATAATGGCGCCCAAGGGATGGCGTGGCTTCTCGGAGTCCTCGTGTTCTTTAGCGACTACTTCAGTCCGCTCCTGTCCGGTCCTGTGATGCGGCCAGTGACGGACGAACACGACGTCTCCCGTGAGAAACTTGCGTATCTCCTTGATTCGACGAGTGCCGCCGTCCCAACTCTCATCCCGATCAGTGGCTGGGCGGTCTTCATCGCGGGCCTCATCGCCGAACAGGGGAACGTCCCGAATCAGACTGTCGCGCTCGACGTCTTCGTGAACTCGATCGTGTACAACTTCTACGGTGTCCTCTCCATCGCACTCGCTGGATTGATTGCGGCGGGTGTCGTCTCCGACTTCGGACCGATGAAGAAAGCGGAAGGTCGCGCACGCTCTACCGGAAAAGTCCTCAGAGAGGATGCCAATCCGCTCGTGGGCGTCGAGATTGAGGAAATCGAGCCGAAAGAGGGGAAAACCGCGAGCCTGACGCTCCACCTTTTCATCCCTGTTCTCATCATTCTCGGGATCAGCATCGGCACGTTCGTAGTTCTGGAGGATGTCAAAATCTTGTCAGCGTTCATGGCGGCGACCACGTACCTCGCTGTCGTGATGTACGCCCAGGGATACTTCGATGACGTGAAAGACCTCGTCGATACCTCTACGGACGGTATCAAGGGCGTGTTCCCCGCGATGATGGTTCTTGCACTTGCGTACATGATTAACGAGATTACTGGGCAACTTGGTGCTCCTGATTATGTCATCGGAATCACGCAAGGTTGGTTGACTCCCTCGCTGTTGTTGTTCATTACGTTCGCCACTGGGGCGGCGATCTCGTTCTTTAGCGGGACCTCGTGGGGAACCTACGGCATCATGATCCCAATCATCGTCCCGATAGCGTTCAACATGAACGGAGTCACCTTCGGCCCGCTCCTGTACGCCGCGGTCGCAGCCGTCGTCGGTGGCGGTCTGTTTGGCGACCACTGTTCACCGCTCTCTGACACCAGCATCCTGTCGTCGTTCGGTGCGGCCTCCGACCATATGGATCACGTTAGGACCCAACTCCCGTACGCTATCGCTGCAGGGACAATTACCGCGGTTGGGTACGCTGTGGTCGGTGTATTCATCGCACCGTGACAGAACCCGTAGAAGTCAGCAGGCTTCGTGCGTAGAACAGCTAGACCGACCTGCTCATTAAGGGAGAAAAGAGGACTCGGCCTCAAGGGATTCACACTCTCACGCGTTAGGTCGGGTTGAACCATCCACCTCGTAGAAATGATTTAGCAACAGGAGTCAATTCGCTACGAGACCAGCCACCCGTGGTTTCGTTGGAGTGGTCAGTACGATTCAGCTGACTCTTCCCGGAAAGCTGAAAGACAACGTGCAGTTTTTCGCTCCAATCGTACATCATCCCGGCATATCCAAAGACAAAGAGACGGGACGTAAGGTCACTGTCTAGTTCACCACCACTTGACTCGGCGTTTTGTCATCAGCTGATCGATGCGGCGTCTGGTTGTTGCAGTAATGCATGATATTAACAATTCAGTCGCGTGCGTTCACCCGACTGCCAACTCACGAGTTATGAAAACAATCGATGCGCATTTTGTGGGTATGAAATCACTTTTCGATGAGGTTCCGGTCGGTATCGTCCACCCGGCCGTTCATTCCTAATCGGGCCAAGGAAACCCAGTATACAAATTGACCGACGGGAAACACAGCGTCGGTGAGGTCGTGTCTCTCGTAGAATCTGTGTAGAAATGTAGCCGTTGGTTCGGTGCCATACTATCGGATTAACGTGACGACGAGACCAGTTCCGTGTCGATTTCTATTGTAGTATATGTACAAGACTGCTCGCCATCAATTTTGATAACGGGTCTCGTCAACGGTGACCCTCGAATTGGAGGCGGACCAGACAGTCGCCGCCACGGGCAAACGGTAAAGTTCGGACTCGGAGGTCTACGTCAACGACAACAGAGTCCCTGGAAGTGACGGGATTCGGTTTCGCGTGATTCATCACTCGTCGGATGCGCTAGCGGTGGACGTGGCTTCAAAAAAAGGACCACTCCCCGGACAGTGATACTGGAAACACTGACTAATCAGTATTACTGGACAGACCGGACGAAGTAACGCGGTTGCATCGCTGACAGAGTGGGGATGGGTCGTCTCCAACGATCTGGCCCTGTTTTCATCTGTCAGAGCGTGGAGACGACCATGCCAACCGATCTCCTGTTCCCACAGGTGGTGACTCTCGACTAGACCGAACTCGGCGTCCACGCCGAAGCATTATTCCATCGACTAGTAAGGCCGTCGTGTTCTCATCCCCGTCAGAAGCTCACCGATTAGTGAAGAGAGAGTTTACCCTCCAGCATCGAATGTAAAAAACCGTATTGAACGCCGCTGTCAGTCGGTGAAAAGTATAAGTGTGTGGTCACTAGAACGATTGTGTCCATAATGTGTCTAAACAGAAATTATTCCTACTCCTCGGACATATCACTCACCACAATTTTCGACATGAACCTGAATGGTGTCGTCAGTACGCCAAACTGTGATGGTCGTCTCGTGGATATCGAATTGAATGGATATCGACGCCGTTGGTCTATGACTGAAAATAGAATTCAGAGCATCCGGATCGATGAAATCATAGAGACGGAACTCTCCGCGTTCTACATCGATTCCATCGTATTCTCGGAGGGCTTCAATAATAACGGTACTTGCCTCCGAACGGCCTGTGCTTGAAAACGTTGAAGCCTCATTACGGACAGACATTCGTTTAGACGATAGTGAATAGAAGGGAATAAGTGTATTGTAAGATTTGCCCAATATTGGGAGGGGAGGTGACCTTTTGGAAAACTATTCTCTGCATGCACTTATCGACCCGTATATCAGTTTGGTAGTAATGACGAAGAATTGTATTTTTGGCCGCTACTGATTGCTCACGTCAAATCATCCGATTGTGAACTACCCCGTCCTGCTCGGCCTGACGGCCTCACTGATGACGGGGCTTCCTGCTTCGAGTTGTAGTTCATCTACGAACGGTCTTCGATGAGTTCGTCCAATTTGTCTTGGACGAACCGCGAGAGGTTCAGATGGTTATCCTGAACCCACTCCTCTTGGTCGTCGCGGATGGTGATGTTTTTGCGCGTTGCCACATAAGTACGATACACACAATACTCTGTAAAGATACCTATAGAAAACAGTAGGCCTGTGGGCCTGCCGTAGTATAGTGTACGAACAAGCATGCGGCGCTGTATCCCCTCCCTACCCGTTCCCATCGGTCGCTCCTTGAGGAAGGGGCCTTAGCGCCTCAATTCAGGTAATGGTTGGTCGCTCAGATTCGAATTCATGACCTCGATTTCGTATAACTCACCGATGTCGAAATCGCTGACTTTGTGATGTCTCTCTGGTTCTGACTTCGCTTCAGGAACAGCACAGTTTGAGCCCTGGGAATCGTTCATCTTCGAGCAGCGACACAGATCGACTATGCATTCAGAACGCCAAGTTCAGAAAGTCGTGATTTGACTCGTTTAGCGCCCATCTGTGCCTGGGCTTTCGTTTTCGCACCAGTGATGATGAGCTTCCCGCTGTTGAAGAGGAGAACGACCAGTGACGTCTCCTCAAGCCGGTATACAAGTCCTGGAAATTGCTCTGGCTCGTATTCGATGTCTTCTATCCCCAACCCAATGGCGAGTGCATTGAGGTTAAGCGACGTTTCAAGGTCAGCACTCGAAACCAGATTTTCTATCGAAATCGATGGCTCTTCCGTCACAGGAATTCCGAGATCACGAAGCTGTGTGAATAGCTCGCGATACCCGTGTTCGACATCCTGAACACTATTCGCACCAGTGCTGGTGATAGTGCCTGTGCGATATAGTAGCATGGTTGCCGAAACCGTCGGTAATCGACAGATTACGCCAGGGAATTGCTCTGCATCATACGTCCCGGACGGTAAATCGGCACCCAGTTGTGCAACATCGAGTTCCTGGTCGATTGTAGTAGTGGCAACAATATTCTCTATTTCGACTTGTATTGACGACGGCTGCGATTTCATTGAGCTACTATCACGCTCCAAGATACTAATTCAATTGGCACTCGGTCGATATAGACCGCCGTTTTTCCCTAATTCCGAGTGTTGAGTATCGGTGGTTAGTATCACATACTAACTCAAGCCTACTAGCGAAACTTCGGAAGGCCGCTGAGGCGACTTACGATGGACGAAAACGAAGAGTAGGACTACAACGCGTCGAGAATGTTGAGATACCCAGATCCGTAATATCTCTTATCGTACCCAGAGGGTACACTGGCAGCCTGTTTCAGTGCAGATTTGAGTTGCGTAGGACTATAGTCGGGATTATTCGCCTTTACGAGGGCGGCAGCACCCGAGACGTTCGGTGCTGCCATCGAAGTCCCTGCTGCCCATCCGTAGGAATACGACGGCCCACCGGTAATGTCGCCATCTTCGTTCCGTTTGAACTCAGCGACGGTGCTCAGTACGAGATCAAGATACCACAGTGGATTCTCGGTCTCCAAATCTGCATCTCCGCCCGGGGCACCGAGATCGATAGCATTCGTTCCGTAGTTCGTATAGAATGCTGGACTCGCAAAGTCCTCTTCAAGTCCCGGGTCACCCCACTCGAATCCGATTGGCCCAGTTGCACTGATGCTCAATCCCTGCGCACCCTCGTTTGGCAGACTAATCCATTGCTTATCGTGCTGAAGATCAGCGCCACTATTGCCAGCCGACATGACGACGAGCGTCCCTTCACGATTCGCGTAGGTCAGCGATTGGTTGAGGGCTTCCCCATAGAATTTCCCGTATCGACCGTCATCGACATACTCTCTGCGGGGAGCATATCCGCCGAGACTCATATTGGCGATATCTGCATCGATTTCCACACTGTGGAGTACCGCCGCCAGCACGACCGAAAATGGGGCCCCCTCATCATACGGGAATACTCGACAGTCGACTAATTCAGCACCTGGTGCAGTGCCGAGAACCCCCGTCTCGTTATTGTTGTTTGCCGCGATGATGCCCGAGACATGGGTTCCGTGATATCCCCCATACGGGTAGCCGACACCAAGGCCATCCCCACTGAAATTCTCTGAGAGCTCGAGATTGACGTTATCGAGATCGGGATGGTCTGCTGCAATACCCGAGTCGATGACGGCCACCCGAATGCCTGTGCCCTCCGTTACGGTCTGCGCTTCCGGGACGGATAGGTCCTGTTTGTCCCACTGTAATTCATAGAGCGGCTCATCAACGGAATCGAGTGCATCGGCTGGCACTTGAGAATTGACCGTTGGTTCGTCCAGATCGAGGATTGGATCGGGAGCGTATTCGATCGCAGTACTCTTGACGTCTTCTTCTTGCCCACTAACGGCAATATACTCGATTTCTGGGAGCTCTTCTTCAACGGTGACACGAGACAGGTTTGCACCTGCTTTTGGCTTCATCAGATAGCGGCCAACACTACTGCCACCGACTGAGAGAGAGCCGACCGTAAGTCCACCAACCGCTGCTCCTCCGATTTTGAGAACGTTCCGCCGACTGGTGCTTCTATCCATTTTATAGGATTCCATTGCCAATCACTAGCAATACCCACAGGATTAAATATATAGTGGCCACAGTGAAAATGAACTTGATGATATCAATATATTTAAATTTAAGATTTCCGAGATGATGCTGTACGCGTATATCGTAGTCTAACTGCGAATTGGCACACCAGAATTGTCGGTCGAATTTGTGACTACCCATCGGTTTTCCGAGCTTGGGTCTCACATGTCTAAATGATATCTATTACCCCTCATTCTCATCCCCCTGTTTCTGACTCAGATACTCACCCGAGTAGGAATCAGCAATCCAGTACAGTAGTATTGTCTTATCGCCACTCGTGAACGCTCTATCCACCGCTTCTCTGTCTTGTTTTTGAGCTACGAGGGTTCAACCTCAAGCTGACCGTGCCGTTTCACATCGACTTGGTATGTGTGTGCCTAAATCACAGTTGCCAGGAATAGTCGGCTGATAATTAAATACTCTTCCACTGTTTTCTGGTGTATGGCTTCACCGGGAATTGTTCGATTGATGACCGACCTCTGGGAGGAATCATTGAATGGGATTCAGCCGACTGTCGACATCAAGACAGGCAAGGTCACCTATCCTGAAGCAAACGCTCGACTCGACGAACAGGACGGTGCTCCTGTTGATGTATTGGAGATGCTTGCAGAACAGGACCGGCTTCACAGAGAGTTTCAAGAGAAGCAGTACATCTGTCCTCGATGCGAGACAAAGGGGATGCAGTACACGTCCGCCTGTCCGTCCTGTGGCTCTCCAGAGACGATTCGGACGGAGCGATATCGGCATACGGAGTGTGATCACGAAGGAATGGAGGAACAGTTCGTCGATGATGACGACATCGTGTGTCCAGAGTGTGAAATAGGCCTCAAATCGCTCGATCAATTGGAATCTGACGCGGCAAACTCCTGTCAAAACTGTGATCTGATATTTGAATCCGCGGAACACCGACTCCGTTGTCGAGACTGTCACCTCGTTACCCAGCCGACGCGGGCGGCTGAGCGAATTCTCTATCAATACTATCTCACAGACCAGGGAGCACAATGGGTCGAAGAGCAACTAACTGCACGCCAATTAGTCGTCGAGACATTCAAAAATCGGACGATGCGGACGGAGATCGACACGACGGTGAGAACTAGTTCGGGCGAGGAGATTCCTGTTCACGTCTATGCGCAGGACGAATTGCTGGACGACCACATCATCGCTGCGGTACACGAACGACCCTACGAGAGTGATATTGCACACCTACTAACGGTCGCGGTGGACATGGACGCACATGCACTGCTGGTTACGACATCTGGAACGGTGGTCGGCGAAGATATCGATCAGCTTGACACAGACGGTCGGTTGACAATTCTTGAAATGACGAGCGACGGTGTGCTCCAGCGTAACTATGAAACCATTGCCGATCCAACGGCGCAAAACTCATTCGTCGGTCGTCTCACCAACATTTTCAAACCGCAGACGAGCTGATTCACCGCAAGTGTTTAGCTAAATGCAGGCGCTAAGCGCCCTTCCTCAAGGAGCGAGCGGAACGAGCGGGTAGGGAGGTGATACAGCGTTCACAAGATTGAGGCTCTTGAGTGAGAAAGAGACGCAAACCGTCTCGTCAACGCGATCAGAAATCGACCATTTCTGATTGGCACCCAGATTCCGACAGAATCTGGCAACGCCCATCATCCTCTTGTATACCCTGTACTTCGGCAGGCCTACTCAGGCAGTCGGTACCCCTGTTTCACCGGATCGGGTAGGCGTGATGAACAGGCGTTCGACGCCAACGAGGATGGTCAACCCGACCAGTGCCGTCGCCAAGAGGGAAACGAGTGGTTGCTGGTACGTCTCGAGCTGGCCGGTTTCGGCAAGCGAAGAGACGATGCCGATCAGCGCCATGCAGTTGTGGAAGACGAGTGCCCCGTAGAACGAGCCCCTCACGAAGTAAATCACCCCCCGTCCCCACACCGATGACGGTGAGAAGGCCGACCATTTCGACCGTGTTGAACGGCGGACGGTGGGCGAAGTGGTAGACGCCGAAGAGCACCGTCGACATCACGCCGCGGTCGCACAACAGTGCGGTGATGCTGCCTCCGACAACAATCCAGCAGACGACCACCTCGGCGATCGACACGGGAAGCATCTGCGCGAACACGTTCATCACAACGACGGGGTCGGTCGTCACAGGTTGTTGCAGGACGTAGAGTCCGAATCCGAGGATGCCACCGACGGAACTCATCACCGACTCGGGGTTTCAAAAGAAAGCTGAAAGAATGGAGTTCCGAGACTAGTCGACTCTGCTTGAATCGGTTTCGGAGTACTCCACGTGCTCTTCGTCACTGGTCGCCGATTGTGTGTCGAGCAGTTCGACCGTACCACGACTCCCGTCGATACGGATGTGTTGCCCAGTTCGAATCCGCTTTGTCGCTTCATGAACGGAGACGACAGCGGGCAGACCGTACTCGCGGGCGACGAGTGCCCCATGACTGACGGCGCCACCAACTTCGGAGACTAACCCGGCGGCGTTCAGGAACAGCGGCGTCCATCCTGGGTCAGTCGAGGGCGCGACGAGTATCTCACCATGTTCGACCGTCGCGGCCTTTGGGTCACGAATGACGCGGGCCATCCCCTCAACGACACCCGACGAGACACCAGTTCCGACAAGCGCACCTTCGGGGGCCGTTTCACGGGCCGCGTGGCCACGAACGGCTTCACCTTCGCTCGTCAACACGGGTGGCGCGTCCAAGTCGACATTACGCGCGTGCTCCCGTCGTCGGGCGGCGATATCGACGTCGACACGTTTGCCATCGAGCGCGTCGAACAATTCGTCCTTGTGGAGATACCAGACGTCGTTCGACTGGTCGAGTTCGTTCTTCGCAACGAGCAACTCCCCGGCGTCCAGTAGCGCCGCTCGCCACGCGGAGAACGCCCGGGCGGCCTCCTGTTTGGGGAACTCACGGAAGTAAATCGTATCGCGGTATGTATGGATGAGCCAGCGGACGTAGCGTCGGCGAAGCGGCCCGAGTAGACCGTGGTCGGCACGCGCTTCGAGACGCGCGGTGGCTACCTCGGCGTCGTTGGCGAGACGCCGAACACGTTTGCGGTGGTCGCCTGCGCCCTCGTCCGCAAGGTTTGCCCGGACGACGGCAAGGAGCATGGACGGATCTTCCTGCCAGCGCGGCCTACTGAGGTCGATTTCGCCGGTTCCTCGGTGGCCAAATTCGTCGAGAAAAGCAGCAAGCGCCTCGCGGAAGGCTTCTCCGCCCTCCACGCTCTCGAGATCGGCGAGGGAGGCGCCATCGCGGAGGGCAATGGCGGCCGGCGGATGGTCGCGGGCGATGTCGGCGAGGTCGCCAAGACCGAGGTTGATGCGAGTGACGACATCGCGTTCGAACCCGCGGCCGATCGCGTTCACATCCTCCGGCTGATCAGGGAACGTTCGCGTGAGCCAGCCACCGAGCGCGAACGCGAGGAACAACGGACTGATTTGCGGGTAAACCTCACGGAGGAACCGTCTGATGTCGATGTCCTCGAACACGGCCCGAGCCCGGGCTTTGGTGGTTGGAGCATCTGCGACTCGCCCAAGGAAGAGCTCGCCGACAAGCGCCCAGGATCTGTCGTCGATGGGAGTCTCGCGGCCGGCCAGCACACCGAGGACGTTCCGAACGATGCGCGGTACCGCAGGGGCGACCAGTCGGGCCACTCGTCCGGCCGTCGCGACGTATCTCGGGAGTGCACCGATGGTGATTCCGCGAGATTCGAACTCCTTGGGCCGTCGCGATACGATAGCGTCGAGACTGGCAGATATTGGTTCGTTTACCGCGGCGATCCGCTCGATCATCCCGGACCGAAGGTCGGGGTGGCGGAGAAATGGAGTGACGTCGATAAAGACCCGGCCCCCGGCTTCGACCGTCGGGTTGCTGAGGGAGGAATCAAGACCGATTGCGGAGAGCGCGCTCCCGGTATAGGTCCGCCACACGTCTCGGACTAGGGGCGGCATCGCCTCCGGCATTGCCTGCATATGACCCATACTGATGTAGACATGAAGGCTGTCGTCGTCGGGTGCCGGTGACGGCCGCGGGAACAACGACGTAATGGGGCGGGATTGCAGGAGGACGAACTGGCCGTCAACGAGCGCCCATTCGACATCCTGTGGTGCGCCAAGTAGTGTTTCTGCCCGTTCGCCCAGCCGGACGAGGGTGCGAAGCTGGTCGTCGGTGAGTACACGCGACTCCTGTCGGTCCGATGGGAGTTCGACCCTTTCAGTCCCACTCGTTTCAGCGGCTCGCGTCTGTTCGGTTCCGATTTTCCGTGTTCCCTCGCTCGCGGTGCTGTCCTTGTGTAACTCGACGGCAACCGTCTTCGTACCGACCGTGTACTCCAGTACCTCGTCGGTCCGGGTGTCCACGAGAGCGTGGTCCGGCGTGACGTCGCCAGCGACGATGCTCTCTCCAAGACCGAAACTCGCATCGACCGACGAAACGTGTCGATTCCCGGTCGTTGGATCTGCACTAAAGAGAACACCCGCGGCTGTCGCGTCGACCATCGGTTGGACGACAACGGCCATTTCCGTATCGGCGTGAGCGATGCCGTTGCGCGCCCGATAGGCAACCGCCCGGTCGGTGAAGAGACTCGCCATACAATCACGGATGCGGTCGAGGACGTCACCGGTCTTCACACCCAGAAACGTCTCATGTTGACCGGCGAACGACGCGCTTGGGAGGTCCTCGGCTGTGGCGCTTGACCGGACGGCGAAGCCATCAGTGCTTTCGACTGATGCCATCGCGTCGGTGATTGCCGCCTCGACGGACGCACTGAATTCACGATTCTCGATGAACGACCGAAGTTCGGCCGCGACCACAGCATGTGTATCAGTGTCGGCCGGGTCGACCACCTCCAATCGGTCGATTGCATCGCGAATCTGTGGTGAATCGACCAGGTAGCGGTATGCGGTGGTCGTAACGACGAACCCGTTGGGGACGGGGAGGCCGGCCCGTGCCAACGCAGCCAAGTTCGCTCCCTTGCCGCCAGCCACGTCGATGTCATCGGCGTCCATGTCGTAAAACCACCGTACGACACCTCCGTTAGAATACTCTGACATTGCAATTACTTGTGAATCTCTACGTGTCGAGGAAGTATAACAATAGCTCCGCCAGGGAGTATGCTTTCAGTCGAATCTGAAAACGCATATCAAAACGAATATCGACAAACAGATAATATGGGCAGCAGGGATTCTTCTCGGTGAGCGTCAAACCACGCAAGGCTTGTCTGCTGCTCCGAAAGCACTATCGATTGGAACGAACCATCGAGACCGGAACTCACCGACGAGTTTCTCTCGGATCGTCATAGGCGGGAATTGCAAAGTTCGCTAATTCGCCGGGGTCTGCTGGCATCCGATGTTCTCTGGCAAGATGGGCCATCGCTTCGTACCCAACTTTGCGTTGATTATCTCCTCTCGCAACAAAATCACAGCCACAGAGGCAATCCAGCTTGAAACTCATCACAAATAAATCCAAACACCCATGCCATATATATCCATATGTAGATTAAAATAGACAGTAATACCCATAGTTATTTCCGGAGGGTTGATAAACCAAGTACGCATTCTGATTTTCTGCCCCCGAAGGTGCGAGACAGTTGGGACGTGGAAAGCAAGGTCTCGTCCCTTTTTCAAAGAAAGCCCCGTGCGCGGCTGAGTTGTTCATACACTCGTTTCCGTTATAATCTGCAAACAGTGGGGAGTTGTAAAATTAGCTTCTAATCGCTCGGTAGTGGCCGGTGCTACGTTTCAAGCACAGATTCCTTCGTGGCGTCGATAAGTCGCTGGTGGGTGTTTCGAACCGGCTCGCCGTCGGCAGGCTTGAGTTGTTCGTAATCCCCGTCAGCATCCATCTGCCAGCGTTTACGGTTGTCCGAGAGCATGATATCGAGAATCGTCTGCAGGTCCTCCCGAAGGTCTGAATCCTCTACGGGTGCGATGGCTTCGACCCGCCGGTCCAGATTCCGGGTCATCCAGTCGGCCGAACCAATGTAGTAGTCCGACTGCCCCTCGTTGTGGAAATAGAAAATACGCGAATGTTCAAGAAATCGGCCAACAACGCTGTAGACATCGATATTCTCGCTCACATCCTCGATTCCGGGTCGGAGTCGACAGATTCCACGGACCACGAGGTCGATGTCGACACCCGCCATCGATGCCTCGTACAGTTCTCTTACGATTTCGGGATCTTCAAGCGCGTTCATCTTCGCGACGATTCGTGCCTCCGTCCCCTTCCGGGCGTGTTCAGCCTCTCGTCTGATAAGTCGGACAAACTTCTCACGCATATTCTCGGGCGCGACGAGTAATTTGCGGTACTGCTCGTGTAGCGAGTGGCCCGTAAAGAAGTTGAACAGTTTGACGAGGTCTTGTCCGGTGTCACGATCGGTCGTCATGAGTCCGAGGTCGGCGTAGGTCTTCGCCGTCTCTGAGTGGTAGTTGCCCGTGGCGACGTGTGAGTAGAGCTGGACACCGTCATCCTCCTCTCGGACGACGAGCGCCGTCTTCGAGTGCGTTTTCAACCCGATGGTCCCGTATGCGACGTGGATTCCCTCTTCCTCAAGCCGCTTGACCCATCGGAGATTGTTTTCTTCATCAAACCGTGCCTTCAGTTCGACCATCACGGCGACCTGTTTACCGTTCTTCGCGGCCTCGATGAGACTCTCGATGACCTGCGAGTCCGACGCCGTCCGGTAGATGGCAGCTTTAATTGCCAACACTTCCGGGTCGTTGGCCGCCGTGTCGAGGAACGTCTGGACCGTGCTCGAGAACGAGTGGTATGGATGGTGAATGAGGACATCCTTCCGGCGAATCTCCGCAAAGAGCTCTGACGGATTGTTCAGATCGATGTCTGCGAATCGGGGGTGTATTTGTGGGGTCCACGAGTCGAGTTTTAGTTCCGGCCGGTTCAGGTCCACTAAATCGAAGAGGCCACGGTAGTCGAGAGGGCCTTCCAGTTCAAAAACTTCGCGTTCGTCGACACCGAGTTGCTCGGTGAGGAGTTCACGTGCCGTTGGGGACATGCCTGAAGCGACTTCAAGTCGGACGACAGTCGCGAAGCGTCGCTGTCTGAGGACGTCCTCGATGACTTCGATAAGTCCCTCCGCTACTTCCTCGTTCCGCCTTACCTCGGCGTTTCGCGTCACGCGAAACAGGGCAGTATCAACAATATCCACATTCGGGAACAAGAGATCCAGATTCGCCTCGATGACTTGTTCGAGTGGAATATAGGTCACATCATCGTCGCTATTTGCGTCAGTGTCGATACAGCCGCTATCCTCGTCTAGAAGCTCATCAAGTCGGATGAATCGGGGACGGTTCTGTGGAATCTTCACGCGGGAGAATTTCACCGTCTCGGTTGTTGAATCGTCGCGCGTGATGACCGCCAGCGAGAGGCTGAGATTAGAGATGAACGGAAACGGATGCGCAGGGTCGAACGTAAGCGGCGTCAACGTTGGGAGAACGGATTGTTCGAAATATCGCCGTAGTGACTTCTTTTTGTCATCTCCGAGGCTTTCGAGGTCAACGATGTGGATTCCCGCCTCGTCGAGTGCGGGTTTGATGTCCTCGTGGTAGCAGCGGTTTTGCGTCTCGAACATCTCACCGGTAGTCGGGAGGATTTCACGCCACTGCTGGTCAGGCGTGCGACCATCCGGGGTGAGCTCCGACACTCCGGCGGCCATCTGCTGTTTGAGTCCGCCAACTCGTTTCATGAAGAACTCGTCGATGTTCTGTGTGAAGATGGAGAGGAATTTCACGCGCTCCAACAGTGGATTGCGGTCATCGAGCGCCTCTTGAAGAACTCGCCGCTGAAAAGCGAGCTCGCTCAGTTCGCGATTGAGGTAGAATTCCGGTGCCTCCAAATCGATGGCTGTCGCTTGGTCACCGTTGTCCGTTGGCGCCTCATCACGTTCACCGTCGGAGTCGGCGTTAGTTCGGATTGGAGTTTCGTTGACTGCCACTCTCTTGGGTGGACTCGTCTTTGAGCCATCGCCGTTGATATGGGCATCTACGTGCTGTGCTGATTCGTCTGCGTCTTCGTCTGCCGTCATCTCATCGTGATTCGGTAGTCGGTTGTTTTTGGGTTAGTGCGACACTGGGACGGAACCAGGGTTGATGAATTTGGAGTCCTTGCGCTGTTGAACTGTCCGGTCGACATCCACGCTCATGAGCTCGCCTTTCCGCCAGTC
Organism: Haladaptatus sp. W1; assembly: GCF_001723155.1. Taxonomy (NCBI): domain Archaea; kingdom Methanobacteriati; phylum Methanobacteriota; class Halobacteria; order Halobacteriales; family Haladaptataceae; genus Haladaptatus; species Haladaptatus sp. W1. The sequence continues at coordinate 19,474 of NZ_MEIH01000407.1, read as the reverse complement.
GTAAGCAGTCAACTCGCCACCGTAAACACAGCCGGTATCGAGGCCGACGGCGTTCTCGGTATGAACGGGTGCTTCAAGGACGGTATGGCCGAAGAAGACGCACTCTGGACCCTCGTACCTATCCCACCAGAACGGGGGGTCGTAGCTTCCATCGGGTACGAGTGAGCGAGTGTTCTGCAGGTCGTCGACCGTGTGGTCTTTGCGGTCCATCCGAGGGTCGATTCCACCGTGGACGACGAGCGTGTCTTCCCACGAAATCGCGACCGGAAGTCCACGAATCCACTCGAGGTCCTCTTCGGTTAGGTCGTCGACTACTTTGGTTCCCCGAAGCAGCTTCTCCTCGTTGTTTCCACGAATCGAGAGCATGTTCGGTGATGAGCGGACGAGATCGACAACACCGTGATTGTCGGGTCCCTTCCGGATGAGGTCACCCACGAACACCACGAGATCGTCTTCGCTTGGGTCCAGTTTATCCAAGAGTGTCTCGAGTTCCGACAGACAGCCGTGAATATCGCCGATGATGAAGATGTCGTCCCAAGCATCGGCATCCACGTGCTGGTGCTGTGCTTCGATGGAATCGTTGAATCGAGGAGTCCGGCTCATAGAACTGTTCGTGGTATATGTGTCGCTACCGATCCCAATAAACCAATTGCTAAGTTGTCTAAATAGCACTATATAGTTGTGATTCACAGCGCGTATCGTGGAGCAAAGGTATCGTTGGCGGAACGGCTGGAAGAGTTACGAGCGCGACCAACCGCACACCGGAAAGGAAGAGCTACTGTCGGTGGGGACCGGGGGCTCCATCAAGGTTGGTCGCGAGATGATGCAAAAGCTGTTCGATTTGAGACCGTTCGCTCTCCCACCAGGTTGTTGAATGGTGGTACTCGGCGAGAACCTCTTGCATTGCCTCTACCTGACCAATGGAGAAGGTTGTTTGCCCAGTGTCGAGTATTTCGAATGCTTGGAAGATCTCGATTGGTGGCGGATCAACGACGGTTGGACTATCTGCAGTTGTTTCTCTGTCAATTCGGTGGAGGAGTACGTGGTGAAGGGTCCAGTACTCATTGGCGGGAAGGGTCAGTTCGATCGACTGCGGACGAGTCGACCGTGGTTCGGTGGACATAGCAGGTGGATTGGGAACTAGATATATGACTCGTCAGTTTATAAATCTTTGTGCAATGCTAGCATGAGTCATTGCCGATGCTCGATCCGCTGGCGGGTTTTCGTTCCGCAGCGTATACATTCCGTGATTCGATACGGCTTCCGGGAGAATGCAGCGTTCATCTCCTTTTCACTTTCCGTAATGAGTTCGACCGATACACTGTGGGGAGTCTCCGACACACAATTTTCGCACTGTTCAACCCTTTCGTTGCAGTCCAATTGTGGTATCGACATTGCAGTATGTCCGTTTATGGATTTGCTGGTTTCAGTACACTTGGCTTGGTGTCAAGGCGATTTCCACTCGACGTTACGATCTAGTAACGCCTGACGACCAGTCGGTCTGTTCGTTGCTAATGCAACGTTGTATTCTACCTATTTACCGCTCCACAGAATCTTTCAGTATCTCCTTGACTGACTACAGTGTGATTTATTCTTCGGTCACCGTTTACACTGTTAATAATCACTACAACAGAAATTGGCGGTCACACTGGGTATCCCGTCAAAATGGAATCAGGAGACGTCGTACGTCACTATTTCAGTCGAGCCACAGGTGGGACATTGCTGTGTAGCGGACATGAGTGTCGTTCCGCAATGCCTGCACTCGTAAACGGTGTTCTCATCCCCAGACAACCACCCCCGAACTTTGGCGGAGAGTGACATGATACCTGTCCTTCCGCGTCCAACGTAATAAGAATTCGCAACTTTTCTGGACCCCCTAATAAATGAGCATCTCCATTGTCTACCTCGGCAGCGGATATCCAGAAGAAATCGCGGGGTGTGATTGGGTCGATAGAGTATCGGTTCAGGGACCGTTTCAGTGTGTTCCTTTCGAATAAATCAACAGAAGGCACCGCATAACAATACCAGATGCGGTCCTTAGATGGAGTGCGGGCGTTGTAGGAGACTTTCGCGTCGCCATGTTCCTACACGCTCGAACACGGCTGCCCAACGTCGTGTCGCACGTCATACTCACGCCGAGGCGGTCGTGCCTCCTATTCCGGCACGACCTTTCCACGCTCGCGTGAGCAGAATACCAAGCAAGAACGGGTTGCTTGTTGGTAGAAGCACCATCGACCTCACGTCGATGGCGGCCACTTCGTGGCCCCGGTGGTTCGATTCCACCCCCGTTCGTCTCTACTCCAGAATTACCCGTACAGCCCGTGATAAGTAGTGCCGAGTAGACCTGAGGTCCGCTTTTCAATTCCGTAGCGTCACCAAATAAATCCACAACCATACAGAGAGTATATCGAAACAACATTTTGTCCTCGGCCGTCGAAGGACAGTTGGGGGAAGAAAATGCAACAGACACGACGAAACGTTCTCAAAGCCATCGGTCTTGGGGGTGTTTCCGTTTTCAGTGGAGTCACGGCCGCGCAAACAACGACAGACGGAGCAGATATGGCCCGTGTTCGGGGAATCTACGCGATTCCCGGCGGACCGCCTGTCGACGTCTTCGTCGACGGCACCCGAATCATCGACGACCTCTCGTACAAACAAGTGAGTCGGTACTTCGACTTCGCTTCCGGACAGCATACCATTCGGGTGGTACCAGTCGGTCAGCCGCAAGTGAGCAGTGTCCAACGAGAGGCGACCCTCGAATCGAGGACAGATTACACCGTCGCAGCGACGGGCAGACTGCAAAGCCCGGACTCGGAGGTTTACGTCGACGACAATACCGTCCCAGCGAGTGACGAGGTTCGACTTCGTGTGATCCATCTCTCGCCGGATGCGCCAGCGGTAGACGTCGAAGCGGATGGCACACAACTCGTTTCTGATCTCGGCTTCGGCAACGCGAGCGATTATCTCACCGTCCCAGCCAGGTCCTCAACGCTTCGTGTGACTCCTGTAGGCGAAACGGATTCCGTCGGGACGTTTCCCGTCTCACTCACTGGTGGGACTGTCGTGACCGCCTTCGCCGTCGGACTGGTCACCACCATTGACTCATCGCAAGCGTTCGACCTCGTCACCGCGGTTGATGCCCGTCGGTGACGTCGATACCGACAGAAAACGGGTGAAGAATCGAGGAGGTCTGGCGTATCGCCCTTTTTTGTGCACGAAATCGAGATACGTTTCCACCGTCGCGGGGTTGTCCTCCATCGACTCTGCGACAGGGGTTGTCCCACCTGACGTACAGCAAGCGAACCGCAAGGAGCGCCCGGTCTGAAGTTCTCGGACTTTCACTCGATACGAGGGGTGTTCGTGTTCGCAATGTGAGTCACCGAATCGACCGCCACGTACACCTCATTATCACTTACAGTGGGATTTGGCGATGCGATTCGCAACACCGTGAGCACGTTCTCGATACCGACGAGCAGCAGTGGTTTATCCTGGTGGACATTTACTACTGGACGGGGCGACGAAGATGGATGTCTCGTTATCAACGCAATCATGTCTATTTTGACATAATTTATTGTTGTTTTTTGGCCAATAAAGTATAATAGCTGCCCCCCAGTAGTGTGTTACTGATTAACAATGTCTCGAAGTGGAATCGAGCTCATCAACCGCACCGAAATTTCGGAAGCGCAGCAACTCATCGAGAAAGAAGAATCTCAAGTGCAAGCCGAAGCAGACGCATTTGAGGACTTTCTCGATCGACTCGATAAGATTTCGCCACACCCTTACCAAACCGATGGTGGGGGACTGCAAGGTACCGTTCAATCTCAATCACGAAGTTCACCGACATTGCAGGGGGCCATTCAAACTGCATACCGCGAAACAGTGCTCTCGGTTTCCCACTGGGAAGACGAGTACGGCAAGGAAACCGTTCTCGAGAGTCTCGGAAACGAATTCGGTCCCGAGGTAGCAGCCGGAGTGGCAGGTGGGTCAGCGACGTGGTCACAACTCCTCATGGACCAACTGCAAGACGCCACCAAAGAAGCTCTCGAAAGCCGACAACAAACGTTCCCGTTACTGATAAAAGAGCGGAAACAACTCGAAGAACTTTGTAGTTCGTTGGCTGAAATCGGTACGGAGCTCGCTGCAATCGAACGGGGCGAGTACTCGTTTGCTGAACGAAGTGATCGGCTAACGTCGATACAGGAACGATTGGATGTGCTGACACACGACCAGCAAGCGTACCTGCGACGCCGCAAGAGATCGAATAAGAAACTGTTCACCGTGTATCTGTATGCCGATCTCGACGCTGATTATCCGGGCTTAGCAGCCCTTGCGACGGCCCGCCGGATTCTAGACCGTATCGAGCTTCGCCATTGGGCTGGACTGACCCATTAACGGAGAGATATTTTAATTTCGCGTCGGGTTTCTGGAGAGCTGAGCCGCTCATCGATAGTCGTGAACTCCTAACGGAGGTCGTTCGGCAGGGCAGTCTCCCTGACTAGCAATGGTAGTGTCGATGTACCCAATACATCGCTCGTATCTTCGATAGCGTCGCTATTTGGTCATGTCGGAGTTCAGCCGCCTCACCAAGGTGTCTGCTCACTCGGTCTCGACAGACGTGCTACACACTCGACACATATCCGATTGCCAGCTCACGGTCGTAACCACTGGCTGTTCTTTTTCGCACCGTGGGCAGTATACTTTCTCTTTGAGCACGTTAATTGCTCTTTGAAGTCGAACATGATAAGCTCTTTTTCACCAACAAGATATATCAGAATTGTGATTAAGTCTGCCAATTTTTCTACTATCTTCTTTGAATCATTATCTTAGACAGAAAATAGCTGAGGATGTATTACTTCATTAGGAGATAATATAGTTGGTGTTCACCGTGATATTTTGAATTAAACCTGTCATATAAATATGTACTTGATTATTTTATATTCCTACGATGTAGATAATACATTCCAAATCGCGCTGAAAATTCTCCTGCGTCTTGTCACCCGTCGATTCTCTCGGTCCATTCTGAGTTCTGAGATTCACCGATATAACGGTCACGATGCAGTTCCACAGTAGCCACGTCGGATTCGATGGGGTCGGTTTGCTGTTTACGTCCTCGTTCGGTGGGCCTTCGACTGTCGTCCCAATACCGGCAGTAGCTAAGTCTCAATTTTCCCATGTGAACCGACTGAAACAGACGACTTTCCATCCACACCGTCCTTCTTCGTTTCGAGAGTGTACCACAGCGTGTCTCGCACTTATTGGGTGGAGAGCCGTCGCTACTGACGTTCGTATCTCGGCGGGAAGCAATGACGTGGTTGAGTGGATCAGGAGTGATGGCGCCAGACCCGGGGACTGTTCAAGCCCGCTTTGCAACCACGCAACGTTAGAACCCTACTCGACGTTCGGTAAATGCTTTGTGGTAGTCTTAGAAAATAAGAAATTATCTAGTGAGATTATTATCCTCCTATTACTGGGGTAGAGGACAGCGGGTACTAGTAAGAGAAGCACATCGAATGCAAATCTATACTGGTTCGACTCGGTGCGATCTATACCGTACTTACCTCTAAAACAGCCGTCTGTTCGATTCGTTAGCCGAGATGTTGGGGGTCGACTCTCTCACCGTCTCGGTAGACGACTGCACCGTCTTCGATGTTGAAGTGAGTGATCTCCCCCGTGATGGTGTAACTGTCCTTCCACGGGCCGACCGCGCCGTTAACCGTCGATCCGGAGACCGTATCCCAAGCATCTTTCGAGGCACCCATCGCATTGCTTTTTTCGACGCTACCATCGACGGCGAAGTCGTATTCTGTCGTTCGATTCGTCGCGGTTCCGTCGATGGTGATCGTCGTCGGCGTCGTAGAGGTCGACCCGGTGAGACGGGAGTCGATCCAATTGAGGAGAGAATCCGTGTCGTGGTGCGGGGCCGTCGTATCCCCGCCGAGTTCGAACGTGGGGGTGAACGAAACGCCGACGGTACCGGCGACGTCGGCCGTTCGCTCGACTGCGCTGTCGTAGTCCCCATCTTTCGCGTTACCGATGATTTCGGAACGGTCGCCGACGCCTGCAGAGTCGAGATGGTTCCGCATCTCCCCGTACGTAACCGTTCCCGAGACGAGCTCGTCGAACATCGTTTCGAGGAAGTCCCAGTACTCGGCCGGTCGCTCGTTCCACGCACTCAGTGCGACTTCAGAAATCCGCGGGTCGCTGCTGGAGATATAGTAGGTCGACGAACCGTGGGACGACGTTCCCGGCGGCTGATAGGCAAGCGCGCGGAACTCGACGTTGAGCTGTCCCGTGGTGACGTACTCGTCGATAACGTCCTTGAGGTTGTTGTTGACGAAATTCTGTGTGTACGGGCACTTGAAGTTGCCAAAGACGGTCGCCGTCTGGTTGTCTGCATCCGTTCCCATCGTCGCGTACGTGAGGTCGTCCGTATCGTCCGGAACCGGCACCCCGCCGACGGATGGTGTTGCGTTCGCGGTTCCGACCACCCCGAGCCCGAGTGTCGCCGCAGATACTGATTTCATGAACGTGCGTCGCGTTGAGGTCTGTCGCGCCATCGAGTTACTCCAATGATGGGGGGAGTAAAATGGTGGAAGATCGTTCAAATGTTCATCTCGATTCCGCCGATTCCCGAACTGTTTCAAAGCTGTGGAAGTCAATAAACCGAAGCATATTCCGCCGGTATTTTTCGGCAATATCCTGAAATACCATCCATAAAATAATAGCATAAACTAGTTAGAGAGTATAAATTTAGTTTTTATTGTACAATACTGTTTACAGCTACTAAAAATACCAATCTTTACATCTTGTTCCGTTTATCCATCACTGATTCGAATTTGGGTTCTCTCGGCATGTGACACAGTAACGAATCAAGATGGGCCTTCGGTCGCCTTTGAGGAATTACACCGATACTTCCTACCAGGACCTCCGAGCCAGACTTAAAAGTGGACCTCTTCAGCACTATCACCTCAACCCCTCCTCGTCACTGTGTGTGACTTTTTACCAATCGCTTGGTGGGTGACTCATAGCGTTCAGTAAACCAGGATTGGCTGTTTCGGAGTGTACTTGTCGAGGTGGTCTTCGAGGTGATGGAAATAATGAAAGAATTTGCGAAATTATTCCCTAGTGACTATATGTGGGTGAGTGGTCAATCGAATGGGATGACAAAAAGACACACGATAGGACGGCGAAGGTTTCTCAGCGTCGGTGGGTCGCTCATACTGACGTCTGGCCTATCATCGGTGGGTGGGGCACAGTCTGATAGCCGCGATACGACGTCGGCGAACGTATTGGCGCAGATCGGACGATACGAGACGGGTGTGTATAATGACGATGCTGCAGAGATTCCCACGTACGATGCTAAAACGGAGCGTGCGTTCGTCGTGGACGCAAACGAAAGTAGTGTCGATGTTCTCGACATTTCCGATCCGTCGACACCGACACTTATCGACTCAATCCGGACTGAAGATGCATGGAAAAAGGTCGGTCCTGTAAACAGTGCCGCTGCTCGCGATGGTCTGCTTGCGGTCGCTGTCGCCGCCGACCCGGAGACGCAACCTGGTCGAATTCTCTTTTATAACACCAGCGACCTCTCTCTTCTGCGTACGATACCAGTCGGTCGGCTTCCAGACATGGTGACGTTCACCCCTGATGGTACGACAGTGCTCGCGGCCTGTGAGGGTGAACCCAACGACTCGTACAGTCGCGATCCACGGAGTTCGATCAGCATCATCGACGTTTCCCGCGGAGTCCACAACGCGACCGTCACCACAGCAGGATTCCGCAAATTCGACTCGGAAAAGGGGATACTTCGCAAGGAAGGAGTCCAAATCTATGGACCGAACGCATCTGTTTCCCAAGACCTCGAACCGGAATACATCGCGGTTTCTCCCGATTCGAAGACGGGGTACGTTACCCTTCAAGAAAACAATGCGCTCGCCATCGTGGACATTCCTCGTGCGTGTGTCCGTTCAGTCGTCCCACTGGGTTACAAGGATTTCTCACTCCCAGAAAACGCACTCGACGCGATAGACGACAGCACGATCGATATCGAAACCCAGCCGCTATATGGAATGTACCAACCGGACTCCATCGCCGCTTACTCCGTGGGTGGTGAGACGTATCTCGTCACCGCCAACGAGGGTGACCCTCGTGACTATGATGGGTTCTCTGAAGTGGGCCTTTTGGTCGAGGAGAATGGAGCGTTCGGCGTCGACACAGATGACGATGGACGTATCGACGTACCTGTCGACGAAACAAAATTTAGTCAAAATGCGCTTTCGTCACTAACGGGGCTGGAGGTGACGACCGAGCGCGGTGATGTCGATGCCGATGGGACGCTTGAAGAACTGTACATCTTCGGCGGTCGCTCGTTTGCGATTTGGAAACCAACATGCGACACAGTCGACCTTGTGTTCGAAAGCGGTACGATGATTGAAAGTACTATCGCCGCTCTCATCGAGGACGGGACGTTTCCCAAAGCAGCGTTCAACACCGATGATGATTCCATCGAACTGGATGCCGAAAGTCCGATGTCTGGGCCGAAACCCGAAGGTATCGCGGTTGGAACTGTCGATGATGTCGAATACGCGTTCGTCGGCTTAGAAGAGATAAGCGGTGTGATGGTGTTCGACATCTCACGTCCCGAGGCTCCCGAATTCGTTCAGTACGAGAATAACCGAATTTTCGACCCCGCCGAATTGGGTCTTACCGGTCCAGATCCCGACCTCAACGAAGCGCTCGAGAGTGGTCGACTTGATGCTGGTGCGGCCGGCGACCTAGCACCCGAGGGACTGTTGTTCGTTTCTGCAGAGGACAGTCCCACGGATGCCCCGCTTCTAATCGTCGCAAATGAGATCAGCGGGACGACGACCATCTACGAACTGACTGGGACGTAACTCGGGTTTTGACCGCCCCTAAAATTCGTGTTTTCAGGCGTCGAATTCGGGTTAAGATGCACTAGACGCACCAGTCCGAGTTCGATATCGGTATCACATAACTAGAACCATGCGGAACCATTAACCTCTATCAAAATAACCACTGGAGTGATGAATATTAACGGCCGTGTTACCGATGGTGACGGTGAGTGCCAACAGTCCGTCGCGTACATCGTCGCCGAAGACGGCGAGAAATCACTGCAGTCGCATGAATGGGAGACGATGGCGTCGAGACCGGAGTTGCTTTCGCTCGACGATATTACGGAGACCGATTTGGACGCGTACGACGTTCTGTGGTGGCACAGCGAGAAACCACTCGATGACGGAACCGAAGCGTCCGAAGAGATACGGTCGTTCGTCGAATCCGGAGGGGGGCTTCTCCTGAGTCACGGTGCCGTCCTCGCCGCCGTATCCCTGGGCATCGAAACGCAGCGTCCCGATGTCGTTCGTCGACGGTCGATGGATTCCGGGGGATTTTTGATACGAACTCTCTACGAAGACCATCCCATCTTTGAGGGATTCGATGAACCGGAACTCCTCACGACGTCCCGGTCGGAGGAACTCGTCGTTCAGTACGAAAAGCGCTCGCCGTACGACGGCGACGTACTGGCCGCGAGTGTCGAATCCGAACGGCGGCACCCCGCTCGGAAATCGCTCCTCCATTGGCAGGTCGGTGCGGGACGCGTCATGGGTATCGGACACGGACTACACGCGTCTGCGGACGAGGACCCGCATTCGTCTTCCCGTCTACGGTTGCTCGAAAACGCACTGTCATATCTTGCGGGTGATGGAGACGTACCGCCGACGTTGGGGCGTCCGAAAGGCGAAGCGGAGTTCGAGGCGATGCGTGAGGTCGTACGGGACCCCCGCCACCGACCAGCGTATCATTTTACTCCGCCAGCGAACTGGCTCAACGACCCGAACGGCCTCGTTCAGTGGAACGGTCGCTATCACTTGTTCTATCAGTACAATCCGGCAGGCCCGTTCCACGGGTCGATACACTGGGGACATGCGGTCAGCGACGACCTCGTTCATTGGACGGACGAACCGCTCGCCCTCACACCGACACCGGAGGGCCCGGATGAACACGGCTGTTGGTCAGGATGCTTTATCGATGACGACGGAACTCCTCGGCTGTTGTACACCGGTGGGCAACACAAGGACCAACTACCGTGTCTGGCGACCGCGGAGGATGACGGTCTTCGCTCGTGGGAGAAAGAGCCATCAAATCCGATCATCAAATCCGTTCCACAGTCGGTCGATATCCTCTCTACCGTCGACTGGAGCGCGGAGTTTCGTGACCACTGTGTCTACAACGTCGACGACACGTGGTACCAACTCATCGGGTCGGGAGTCGAAGACGAAGGTGGAACGGCGCTTCTATTCAAATCTCGGGACCTCCAAGATTGGGAGTTTTGCTATCCACTCCTCGTCGGCGATTGGCGGGAAACGGGACCGGTATGGGAGTGTCCGGAACTCCTTCGATTCGACGAAGGGGCCCTCCTGCACGTTTCCGATTATCGAAACGTCGTCTACTTCACTGGGGAGTATGACGAGACAGAACATCGGTTCGAACCGACGCATCGTGGAATACTCGATTACGGCTCCTTCTATGCGCCACAGTCCTTCGAGGACGACCGGGGACGGACCATCTCGTTCGGGTGGGTGAAAGAAGACAGAGACAGCGAGGAACGGTGGGACGCTGGCTGGTCGGGCCTGATGTCGCTCCCCCGGGTCGTTACGATGACGGACAAGCAGCATCCTCGCATCACGGTAGCGGAAGAAATCACGCAACTGCGTGACGTATGTCACCGATACGAAGATATCCGAATTACACCGTCCGAAACGGGATATCTGGAGGAGATATCGGGTGACACGTTGGAGGTCGAACTCACCGTCGATGCACGGGACGTCCACGAGTTCGGTATCGTCCTTCGGCAATCACCAGACGATACCGAGCGAACCGTCGTTCGCTGTAACGTCCCGCGCCGATTGCTCACCGTCGACCGAAGCGATTCGAGCACCAATCCGAACACCAACGACGCTTCACAGACGATGCCGATTCAACGTGCGGAGGATGGGACGATTCGTTTACACGTCTTTCTCGACCGCTCCGTGCTCGAAGTCTTCGCGAACGATGCGCAGTGTCTCACCAGTCGCATCTATCCGACACGGTCGGACAGTGTCAACGTGGACCTCTTTGCAACGCGGAAAGACGTGGTCGTCGACTCACTCGAGGTTTGGGAGCTGGATCCAACGACGCCCTGACGAAGCACGGGTTCTTTTTCGACCAGTCGCAGATTTGTCAACAATTCCAGATTAAAGATTAATCACTGTAGTTAAGAAACGTTCAAGTAGTAGGGTGAAAGACAATGATGTTAATGGGTAGCATATCGATACATCAGGTGCGGAAAGAATACGACGGTGACGCAGGAGCGGTCACCGCTGTCGACGATGTCAGTCTCGAGGTGAGCGATGGAGAATTTCTGACCATCGTCGGACCATCTGGATCGGGAAAGTCGACGCTGCTCAGAATGATCGCCGGATTGGAGGACATCACCGGCGGCAGTATTCAGATCGGTGAGACGGTGATCAACGACGTCCCGCCGCAGCATCGAGGCGTCGCGATGGTGTTCCAGAATTACGCGCTGTACCCGCACATGAGCGTGCGGAAGAACATGTCCTATGGTCTCAAATTGACGACCGACCTCGGTAGCGACGAAATCCGTCGGCGCGTCGAGGAGACGGCGGAGATGATGGGCATCGAAGACCACCTCGATAAGAAGCCCAACAATCTCTCCGGGGGACAACAACAGCGCGTCGCGACCGGACGAGCAATCGTCCGTCAACCCGAAGTGTTCCTCTTCGACGAACCGCTGTCGAATCTCGATGCGAAACTGCGACTCCACATGCGAACGGAGCTTCAGCGGATTCAGAACGAACTCGAAACCACGTCCGTCTACGTTACCCACGACCAGACGGAGGCGATGACGATGTCCGACCGTATCGTTATCCTCCGAGATGGAACGATTCAGCAGGTCGGAACGCCCGAGGAAGTGTACGCGAGACCGACGAACCGATTCGTCGCAGATTTCATCGGCTCGCCATCGATGAACTTCTTCGACGTTTCACTCCAAGGAACGACGCTCGTCGCCCCGAGCTTCGAGTATGACATCTCATCGGAGTGGGCACAACAGATCCGCGAGAACGGAACGAGCGACGAGTTCGTCCTCGGCATTCGCCCCGAACACATCGAAGCGACGACGGACCAGTCGGCTCCGATTCGAGCGCGACTCGACGTCCTCGAACACGAAGGGAGCGATAACTACCTGTATCTCTCGCAGGGGGACGACGAATGGACGGTCCGCGTCGACGGAAACGTCCGATACGACAGCGGAACGACGGTCGCTCTCGACCTCCCGGCGGAACACATCCACGTGTTCGATAAACGCACCGGTGAGAATCTATTGCTCCGTGAGCGGCCGCTTCAAGAACGACCAGACTCGTCGGCACCCGCATGAGCGAGATGGTCGACAGGACTCCACCGGCCGCCGCGGGTGGAATCTGCAGAACCGTGTGACGAACACTCGACTACGAACCGAAAACGGAAATCGATACAATGACGCAGAACGACGCTAACACGACCGAATCGAACGGAAACCGAATCTCTCGCCGCCACGCTATCGGGACGGGCGGTGCAGTGTTGACGACCGCCCTCGCGGGGTGTAGCGGACTCACCGGCGGTGGCGGGTCGGATTCGGATAACTCGGGGAAATCCGGTGATGTCAACGTGGATTACTGGATGTACTTCGGGGCGCAGGAAAAGAAGGAGATGACGGAACTGGTCAACGAATTCAACAAAAAGGACAACGGTATCCACATCAATGCGCAAAGCGTTCCGTTCGGCAGTTTCCTCAACAAGCTGTTTACCGCCGTCAACTCCGGGAATGCACCACACATTGCCAGTTACTACGCTTCGTACGGTCGGCATCTCAAACCGATTACGGACCCCATCGACGATTACCTCTCGTCGAAGTCGAAGAGCGCATACTTCGATATCGCACGCGAGAACACCAAGATAGACGGGAACACCTACGCCCTTCCCATCGACGTTCACGGCAAGGGGCTGTACACGAACGACAAAGTCCTCGAGAAAGCGGGTGTCGACCCGGACTTTTCCGATTGGGATTCCTTCTCGAACGCTGCGAACACTATCAAGAAGAAAACTGACGCCCGTCCCTTCTCGTTCATCAACTGGAAAGCAGGGCAAGCGGCGTACCGTGCATACATCATCGCACTCACGCAAGCGGGCGGTAACGTCCTCACCGGTGAGCCGGGGGACTACAAAGTCGCATTCGACAACAAGAAAGGGATGGAAACGGCCCAGCTCATGAACGATATCACCGGGAGACTCGGCTGGGACTCCCAGAAGTTCCAGAGCGAATCCGCGCGCGTGGAGGATTTCGTCTCGGGCAAACTCGGCATGTTCATCGCCGGAACGTGGTCGGTCAACAACTTCGAGAACGAGAACGGCGAGATTCCGTCCGATCTCTCCTTTACGTTCCAGAAACCGTTCATGTTCCCCGGAGAGGGCGACGACGTCGCGTGGGCCGAGTCGAATTCGCTGTACTTCCCGACGAACTCGAATCACACCGAGGAAGAGAAGAAAGCGGCCGTCGAGTTCGCGGAATTCGCGACCCAAAACAACACCCTGTGGGCATCCGCTGGCGGTCACCTCCCGGCCGCGAAATCCGTGGCGACCTCGAAGAAAGTCAAGAACACGAAGCTCTGGACGGAGTTCGACACCATCTCGACCATGTACGAGATGGTAAAGGACAAACAGGTTCGGTACCAGCCACGGACCGGTATTCACATCAACAGCGACAAGTTCTGGGGCCCGTTCATCGACATGTATCTTCACAATACGTCCGTGAAGAAGGGTGTGAAAAACAGCGCGACATCGCTCCAGCAAGCCTTAGATCGGCAGTAGGTGGTTCATCATGAGTAACGTCGATACATCTACAACCGCGGGGCGATTCGGGTCCATCCGAGAGCAGGTCGGAAGTCAGTCGACACGCCAACTGCTCGCTGGCCTCCTGTTTGCGACCCCGTACTTGCTGTTGTTCAGCGTCTTTCTGCTGTACCCGCTGCTGAAGGGGCTTTACATGAGCCTCTTCGAGTGGAACTTCCTCGAGCCGTCGCAGTCGACGTTCGTCGGGGCGGCGAACTACGCTCGCTTGTTGAACGACCCGATGTTCTGGAACGCATTCTGGAACACCATTCAGTTCGTCGCGATGACCGTTCCGCTCATCCTCGTCGTGAGTATGGTGCTCGCACTGGGGCTGAACAAGGAACTGAAGGGGAGTCGTGTCCTCCAGTTTATCTACTTCAGCCCGTACGTGCTCACCGTTTCGGTCGTCGGCATCATCTGGCTCCAAATGTTCGCACAGAACGGCATCGGGACGCTGTTGCTCGGCTGGCTCTTCGACGGGTCACCGCTGAACTCGAAGTTCTGGGCGATGCCCATCATCGTCGTCACGACCGTCTGGTGGCAATCCGGGTTCTACTTCGCCGTGTTGCTCGCGGCGCGGCAGAACGTTCCCTCTCGACTCTACGAAGCGGCGCGTCTCGACGGCGCCGGGCCATGGCGTATGTTCTGGGACATCACGCTTCCGCATATGAAAAACGCCGTCCTGTTCGTGCTGGTCGCATCGACAATCTTCCAGTTCCAGATCTTCGGCCAGCCGTACATCATGACCAAGGGCGGTCCGGCCGGAAGCACACAGACCCTCGTCTTGTACCTCTATCAACTCGGATTCGAAACGCGCGACCTCGGCTTCGGCGCAGCGGTGGGATACACGCTGTTGGCTATCCTGGTCGGCGTCTCGATTCTGAACTACGTCATCGTGGGGACGAACAATGAGTAATACAGATACCACCGTCGACGAATCACAGGCCGAATATTTCGACAGCGAACGGCTCTACCGCATCGGGTTGTACGTCGTCATGTACGGGCTGGCTGCATTGTTCTTCATCCCGTACTGGCGAATGTTCCAGCTATCGGTGACGCCGATGAAGTTCATCTCGCAGGGTGGATTCCACCTGGTCCCGCCGGAGATCACGTTCGCGATTTGGAAGCGATACCTCATCGAAGAGCCCATCATCTACCAGTGGGCGTTCAACACGCTGTTGATCTCCTCGATTACGACGTTCATCGTGTTGGTCGTCGACTCGATGATCGCCTACTCCATCACGCGGTTGGAGTGGCCCGGGCGAAGCATCGTGCTGGGCGTCATCATGGCCAGCTTCATGATCCCCGGATACGTGAACATCATTCCGCTCTACACGTTGATCAACGACCTCGGGCTCATCAACTCGTACTGGGCCATCATCCTGCCGTTCGCGGCCGGACCGCTCGGCGTGTTCCTGCTCGTGCAGTTCTTCCGCGATATCCCGAAGGAACTGGAGGAAGCGGCGCGTCTCGACGGATTCTCGTCGGTGCGTATCTATACGCACATGATCCTTCCGCTATCGACGCCCATCCTGACCGCGCTGGGGCTGTTCGTGTTCATCTGGAGTTGGAATCAGTTCCTCTGGCCGCTCATCGTTCTGAACGACGATGCGCTCTTCACGCTCCCCATCGGCGTCGTCACGCTCCGCTCGGTTAACGCACTCTCGCCGAACCTCATCATGACGTCGCTCGCGCTTGCCTCGATGCCGTTGTTCATCGTCTTCCTCCTGTTCCAGGATAAACTCATCTCGAGCGTCCAGATGCAAGCGGGGACGGGATAACACATGGCCGAAACGACGGACCAAATCGCGTTTCGCAGCGCGCTCACGGCGGTGCCGAGCTTCGTCTACGGCAACGCACTTCGATTGGTCGTCCTGAGCGTCGCGTGGGTCGTTTGTCTGCTTCCGGTCATTACGGTCGGACCTGCGACGCTGCTTGCGTATGCGG
The DNA here is from genome assembly GCF_001723155.1 of Haladaptatus sp. W1. NCBI lineage: Archaea > Methanobacteriati > Methanobacteriota > Halobacteria > Halobacteriales > Haladaptataceae > Haladaptatus > Haladaptatus sp. W1. The sequence goes on along the minus strand of NZ_MEIH01000407.1, from coordinate 3,580 downwards.
CCGTTCAGGACCTGCGGTCGGAGCGGAACGCGGTGGATGTCTCACGCTTGGGGTCGGTTCTCCGACGGAACGGCGTTGCGAGCGTCGTCTTCAGCGGCGTTCCGGTGGTCTTCGGCGGTATCTCGGTCCTCTACGGAATTCCGGCGCTCTCGCGGGGCATGCTGCTCGGCGAAATCATCGCGCTCATCGCCGGGTACATCGCGATGTATTCCGCGTTGGTGCTGGTTCCAACGTTCAGTGCCATGGCGAGGGGCGTCTCTCCGGTGAGTGCGCTTCGGTATGGGATTCGGTGGGTTGCTTCCCACCCGACTGCCGTGCTCTCGATGGCGCTTCTCACGGTTGTCACCTTCGTCGTGACCGCGTTGCTCATGGTCGCGTTCCCCCTCCTGTTCGCTGGAATCGCCTTCTCGTTGCACGTCATCGTCACCGACGAGTTCGACACATACACGGACGAAAACAGGCAGGCTTCGGGACTGGCGGCCGTGTAAGTACCCACCCTCCGTCTTCACTGTCCGTTCGGTATCGTATCGACCGGGACGAGACGTGCGCTGGTGAGAAGATTATCGTGTGCTTGTGTGATATTCCACCGATTTACGTGATGTAACTGGGAATAAATATATTATTTTGCAAAATTTTATTTGAAAATATTTCAGCGCGTGATGCATCTCGAAACTGCCTTTAGGATGTGGTAATATTGTAGACGCATGGACGATCAGGTCGAGGCGGAAGACACGGTTCTCCAGGAGACGCTCGAGGAGAACATCGGGATGTCTCAGTACGAGGCCAGTGTGTACCTCGCTCTTATCCGCGGCGGAAAACAGTCGATGACGGAGATATCGGAGTCGAGCGGCGTCCCGAAACAGCGAGTCTACGACACCGTCAGTGACCTTCGGAACGAGGGATTCGTCGAGGTCATCGACGATTATCCGCGGAAAGCCTACGCCATCGACCCGTCCGAAGCGCTCTCGCCCATCAAGCAACAGATAACGCGAACGGAGGAGCGACTCGACGAACTACACGAAGCGGTCGAGGAAGTCGAGGGCGGTGTCGCACTGTTCAAGAGCGAACCGACCATCAAGAAATACATACGAAAGGTGATCGAATCGGCTGAGGATAGCCTCTTTCTCCTTCTCCCGCGGAAACACCTGGATACATTTCGGGACGACCTGACGGCTCTGCCCTCCGACGTCCATTCTCGTCTCATCGTTTCCGACCTGACGGAAGAGGATGTCGACGGCGACGATATCTACCTCGATGAGTCACTCTCGGCCCTTGCAGACGACATTCACGGGGTCACCTCTAACGAACCGCTCATGGTGAGTGCGGATCGGGAACGTGCATTCTACTGGACTCACGGCTCGAAACGGAAGATGACGTCCGAAATGCAGGGATTCTACATCACGAACCCGGAGCTCGGATTCCTTTTTGATAGGTTTCTCTCCGATTCTATCTGGCCGCTCGCTCGCCCGGTGAACCCGACGAACGACCCCGATTGGCCCACGTTTCCGAAGGAATACATCCGACTCAAGGACTGTCTTTCCGACCTCAAACGTGTGACACGAGAACGGGCGCTCGAGTCCTTCGAGGTGGAATTCGAGGGCTACGATACCGGAACCGGTGAAGCGGTGACGAAGCGTGGAACGGTCGCCGGGTATTATTTTACCGAATTCGACATCAGAGCGACGCTCAAAGTCGAACTCGACCCGGAGTACGATTCCGGCACAGCTGACGTTGTTACCGTCGGCGGGTGGAAAGCGACGTACGAAGACTACCAAGCACGCCGTCTCACCGTGTGGGAAAAAAGCGGGAAAGACCATCCCGCCACCATCGACGACGAAACGGAACGTCACCTCCGACGGTGTCGAGAAGAGATTCCCGAGGAGTTCGGCGACGGTCGAATCGCACTCGGGATGGATGCGTTCGTCGACCGAATGCGTGAATTCGTCGAGGAACGGAACGGGTCCCGTGATTACGAATCGATGCGAAAGTTCGGCGACCTGAAGGAACTACTCATCGAATTCGAAGCGAGCGACAGCGTGCCGGTCATCGAGTGGGTACCCACCGAAACGATTCCCGGTGGACACACGGTCCATCTCGGGCAAGTTTTCGACGACTTCGGGTACGACCTCACCGTCTTTGGAACGTTCGGCGACCCGATACATTCCGTGTTCGAAGACGTGTTCTCGACCCACGATGTCCTCAGTGCAGGCGAGCCGACCTTCGCCGATTACATCCTGTTCGAAGATGGGAAGCTCATCCTCCGCGAGCCGAACTTCGACCAAGTGGATTGGGACACGGTGATAGAGGAAATCGGTATCGAGACGCTCGCGGAATCCGTCGACGGGACGACCGTCCTCGGTTTCGGGTCGTGGTCGAACATTCCGTCGCTTCCGTCCGTTTGGGATGGATTTCGGGATGAGATTTGGCCGCTCCTCGAAAACCCACCGAACTCGGTCGTCATCTCGCCCGCGGACATCCAGCAGATGTCACCGGATTTCGTCAAAGATGGGCTCCAGTCCCTCCGCGCCCTCGACGACGTCGTTCCCGTGACGGTTACGACGAACCGGACACAAGCAAAGCGTCTTCTCACGGTCCTCAACGAGGAAAGGACGGACAGTTCGCTTTCGAACACGGCCATGACCCTCCGTAACGAAATCGGTGTTTCCAAATTCGTGGTCCACACGCTTCTCGAAGCGGCACTCGCCCGAGAATCCGGCATCGTGACCGCACGAGCACCGAGACCGGACCCCGAACAGGTCACGAACTCCGATGCTCACTTCGATACGGGGCTGACGCTCGGCCATGCAGAGGGGCTGTCCGACGGGACGTCACTCATCCTCGCGAATACTGTCGCGGGGTGTTTCATGCGCGAGGGAGTTCCCCCAACCGAGGAATCCATCCGTCATCTCCTCGACCAATACGATACCCTGTTCGAGGCTTAATCGCCCCGCATCACGATGCATTTCGTCACCTCACGATTTGGTATCTACGCGGAGAAGTCGTAGAAACCGGGTTCTGGTAGGGATGTTTGGGCCGCATGACGACGGCGACTACGTCGAAAAATGGCCGTCTTCAGTCTTGGGATACCTAAAGGCCCTCCCAAGAAGCCCGGTACCCTAACAGACATAGTTGGTATCAACAGTGGGATTCTCAAGTGCGCTCTCACCGCGACAGTAAGAGTATTGTATGCCAACGCGTAGCATGAATATGCACGCTCCACTCGACGAGATATCGTTTCTCGCACGCTCGGAGCATCGCGTCGGCGTACTCGACGCACTGAGCGAACGAGCGTGTGAGCGGACCGACCTGTTGGCTGCGACCGGTGCTTCTTCGCCGACCATGGGGCGGATACTCTCTGACTTCGAAGACCGTCGCTGGATTATGCGAGACGGGCGAACCTACGAACTGACGCCACTTGGTGAGTTCGTTGCAGATCAGTTTATGACCCTCTGTGAGGCAATGACGACGGAACAAAAGCTACGCGAGGTCTGGCAATGGCTCCCACGCGAGATGGAAGGATTTTCGATTGAGCTGTTCACCGACCCGGTAATCTCCTATCCCGGACCGGGCTATCCGTATC
>NZ_MEIH01000406.1:0-2232 GCF_001723155.1 Haladaptatus sp. W1 | reverse complement strand
CGGAGTGACCGACGGTCGAAGAGGTATTTTCGCGTGCGTTCGGCGTGACGAGACACGTGAGCGGGCACTCTGGACACGAATACCCGCAAAAGCGTAACGAGGATGAACGCCGTCGTCGAAATTACATCTCTTCGCTCGCGTCGAGATACGATTCGAGGAGCGGCGGGAAGTCGCGGCCGCGGAGGTAGCGCAGGCCGAAATCCTCGGCCCAGTTGATGATGCCGGTGTCCTCGGTGACGACGCCCGCGTCGAGTTCGCGGGCGAGGATGAGCAGGTCGAAGTCCTCACGGGAGTCCAAGACGCCGCGGCGGAGCGTGGAGCGGTACTGACTTCTGAGGTCGGAGATGACCGTCCCCACGTCGGCCTGTCCGTTGTCGAACGCTTCCCTGACGGCGTTTTCGGACACGCGGAGGCCCTTGTCCACGCGGCCGCTCATCTCGTCGATGAACCGGTAGACGAGATCGGCGGGAATCATCACCTCGAAGCGGGCGGGTTCTTCTTGATGACCCACGTTTCGAGTTTCGAGAGGACGGGCTCCGAGACGCCGCGCTCTTCGAGGATGACGGTGAGTTCGTCGTGAACGGAGGGCGGAATGTAACAGGAGATGTTGAGCGCGAGTTTCGCGGTGGCGATGGAGTCGAGAAGTCGTTCGATGGCGTCCTCCAATCCCTCGTCTCCGACGCGGATTTCCTCGGAGAGGAAGACGGATGTATCGAGGACGAACCGCTGTTTCAGCGGATGTTCCGGCATATGTGGCGATTCGAGCCGAGAAGCAAAAGCCCTTCCATGACATTTGTTCACACCCAACATGTGCGAACTCCTTAAAAAGGTTCATAACTATCGATGACCAAGGTTCAGTTGTAGCAGGAACTCCGAGAACAAACCGGATGGTTTCCGTCGATTAGACAGAAACGCGGAGCAAACACCAAGTCGTCGGTTAAACGACAACGAGGTCAACGCTCCGACGGAAAACCGAAGCGACGCGATAATCGTCCGCAAGGACGGTCGTGAAGACCAAGTAACGGACGGCGTGAAAACGGCGTTCGTGAAACTGGCGCAAGCCAGCCACGGTCGTAGGCGTCGTGGAAAACGTTTCCCATCCGGGTTCTATTCGGGTTTCTGTGTATTCTTCACTCTCGACACCGATGGAGCGACAGCGGAGCGTTTCCAAACGGTTTATACCGACGGGAGGGCAATTCCGCGATATGGCGAAAGAGCAAAAGGAAGTCCGCGAGCTTAAAGAAGGCAACTACCTGATGATGGACGACGCCGCGTGCGTCATCAACTCCTACAGCACGGCAAAGCCCGGTAAACACGGTAGCGCGAAGGACTGTTGATACCAACTATGTCTGTTAGGGTACCGGGCTTCTTGGGAGGGCCTTTAGGTATCCCAAGACTGAAGACGGCCATTTTTCGACGTAGTCGCCGTCGTCATGCGGCCCAAACATCCCTACCAGAACCCGGTTTCTACGACTTCTCCGCGTAGATACCAAATCGTGAGGTGACGAAATGCATCGTGATGCGGGGCGATTAAGCCTCGAACAGGGTATCGTATTGGTCGAGGAGATGACGGATGGATTCCTCGGTTGGGGGAACTCCCTCGCGCATGAAACACCCCGCGACAGTATTCGCGAGGATGAGTGACGTCCCGTCGGACAGCCCCTCTGCATGGCCGAGCGTCAGCCCCGTATCGAAGTGAGCATCGGAGTTCGTGACCTGTTCGGGGGTCCGGTCTCGGTGCTCGTGCAGTGTTCGCCACGGACCGCTGGCCCCGTCGGACGAGGCTTCTGCGTTGGCTTTCGGGGCCCGGCCCGGTCTGACCGGACGTACCCGGAGTTTGGTTCCCGCTCAAGACCATAGCGCGGGCGGGGAGCAGGGCCTAACTGCCCAACCTAGTCCACTTCCTTCTACTCCACTCTGACTTAAGGGCCTTTCGGGTTCGGAATGGCGTCGGGCTTCGACTTTGGCCCGGAAGTCACCCGACCGTGGCGATGGCCACGACGTTCGAGACGACGACGAGCAGTCCGACGACGAGATAGACGATGCTTCCGAGTCGAAACGTCCGACGCGACCGCTGGGTCCATCCCGAGAGGACCACGAGGAGGAGGACGGTCGCCGCTTTGAGAAGAAGCAACCCGAACAGTCCCATCTCGGCGAGAAGGTGGGCGACGAACGGGTTCCCCTCGCTCAGCCCGAGTTCCAAACCGATACCGGTCGTTATCACGTCGCCGA
>NZ_MEIH01000405.1:0-29312 GCF_001723155.1 Haladaptatus sp. W1 | reverse complement strand
GCGACGAGAGTTCCACCCAAGACCTCTCCTCGTCGCTCTACCACGATTTCAACATCCGCACGTTCGCACCGAAGAATCTGGAGACGTTCCGGTTCAAGTGAACGCCGAAACTCGGTTCTGAGACGCCCCGTTCGTCCGTTTTACGGCTCTACGTGGTTCCGTTCGACGAGCCGTTCGGACGCCGAACGCCGAACGAACTGCGTGCGGACGACTGGTTTTAACGACCGATTTAGTGCTCGACGTACTCCACCAGTACGCCGCCCGTCGATTTCGGGTGGAGGAACGCCACGTCGTGCCCCCACGCGCCGGGTCGCGGTTCCTCGTCGATGCATTCGACGCCGTGGTCGCGCGCCGTTTCGAGCGCGCCCTCGATGTCGTCGGTTTCGAGCGCGACGTGGTGGATGCCCGCGCCGTTCCGGTCGAGATACCGGGAAATCGTGCCGTCTTCGAGCGGTTCGAGCAGTTCGAAGTAGCTGCCACCGAAATCGAGGAAGACGACGCGGAGTCCGTCGAACTCCTCCTCGTGGGCGACGGGGGCGTCGAACAGCGCTTCGTACGTCTCCGCGAGTCCGGCCGCATCGTCGGTCGCGATGCCGATGTGGTCTATCTGCATGCGGAAACGATGGCCGTATCGCGGCATAACGGTGGTGATTCGACCGACCGGATTGCCGCGAGGTGGGAATTATTAGGCGTACCGTGCATGATTGTATCCGATGGAACCCACTGCCTTGCGAGCCGATATCCCCGCGCTCGAACGGACGACGTACATGAACACGGGCGCGAGCGGCCCCAGCCCGACCCGCGTCGTCGAGGCCAACGAATCCTGTCTCGAACGCCACGAGTACGAGACACCGGCCGACGAGGGGATGTATCCGTTCACGTTCGACGTGCTGGACCGGACCCGGAAGACGGTCGCCGACCACCTCGGCGCGACCCCCGAGGAAATCGCGCTGACCCAGAGCACGACGGACGGCATCAACCGAATCGCCGCCGCGCTCGATTGGGAGTCCGGCGACCGCGTCGTTCGAACCGACCTCGAACACTCCTCGGGCATCCTCCCGTGGAAGCGGTTGGAGCGACAGGGCGTGGAGACGGACGTTCTTTCGAGCGAGGACGGACGACTCGACCTCGATGCGGTGAAAGACGCCGTAACCGACGCGAAACTCGTCTGTTTCAGCGCGCTGACGTGGACGCACGGGACGATGCTTCCGGTGCGGGAACTCACCGACATCGCCCGCGATGCGGGTGCGCTCGTTCTCGTGGATGCGGTGCAGTGTCCCGGCCAGATGGCGGTCAACGTGACCGAATGGGACGCCGATTTCGTCGCCGGAGCCGGTCATAAGTGGTTGTTGGGACCGTTCGGTGCCGGATTCGTCTCCGTCCGTTCGGGAGCGGAATGCCACCTGAACCCGGCCCACATCGGCTATCGGAGCGTCGAGGACCCTAACGCCGAGGCGTACGCCTACGAACCCGGCGCGCACCGACTCGAAGTGGGAACCGTCTCGCCCGCACCGTACGCCGGACTGGGGGAAGCCATCGACGTCATCGAAGCGGTCGGGTACGACACCATCGAGAACCGAATCCGGGAGCTAACCGACCGACTGAAAGAGGGCCTCGTCGCGTCCGACGACGTGCGATTGCTGAGTCCCCGCGAGTACGAGTCCGGCCTCGTGACCTTCGAAGTGGACGACCCGGACGCGTTCGTCGAACGACTCGCTGGCGAGGGGATTCGCATCCGCTCGCTGCCGTATCCGAACAACTCCATCCGTGCTTCCGTCCACGTGTTCAACACGGCGGACGACATCGACGCGCTGTTGGAGTACGTCTGAGCGCCGAACTACGGTCCCTCCTCTCCTCGAATCGGGCCGACCGTACCCCATACGTTCATCGTGTCAGAGGTTGTCATGGAATGCGTCCGTCGGACCGAGGAGTTCGGTATCGGCCGACGGTGGGGGAAGAAGGATGTCTCACGACACGCAACGAAAGGGATACGTTATCGCCGTCGACGGGATAACCGACGTGGACCGATTCATGGACGAGTACCTCCCCGCTACCGGGGAGACGATTGCGGACCACGATGGCGAGGTACTCGTCGGCTCGACCGACATCGACGTGATCGAAGGCGACTGGGACCACTCTTTGACCGTCGTCCTCGAATTCCCGTCCGTCGAAGCCGCCGAGGAGTGGTACAACGACGATACCTATCAGGTACTCAGGCAGGTTCGCCACGAGACCTGCGAGTACACCGATTTGATAATCACCGCCTCGTTCTCGCCCGACGACCTCGGCTGAGGAGGTCCTCAGCAAGCACTTTTCGAGACGGGTCGAAGGTGTTCGATTCGCCCGATTAAATCGCCGTTCCCGGCCGATACTCGCCGAACACGTCCCGGAGTTCGTTACAGATTTCGCCCACCGTCGCGTAGGCCTTCACCGCGTCCACGATGTACGGCATGAGGTTGTCGTTCCCCTCCGCGGCCTCGCGGAGCGCGGTCAGCGTCTTCTCGACTTCCCCGTCGTCTCGTTCCTCACGGACCTCGTTCAGGCGGTCTATCTGTCGGCGTTCGTCCTCCTCCGTGACCTCCTGGATGTCCATTTCGGGTTCCTCGTCCACTTCGAACTCGTTGACGCCGACGATGGTCCGCTCCCCGGACTCAATCTCCTGTTGGCGGTCGTAGGCCACGTCCTGAATCTGGCGCTGGACCCACTGGCTCTCGATGGCCGAGCGCATCCCACCCTTCTCGTCGATGGTGTCGAGCAGGTCGAAGGCCTCCGCCTCCAAGTCGTCCGTCAGCGCCTCGACGTAGTAACTCCCTGCCAGCGGGTCGATGGTGTCCGCGACGCCGCTCTCGTGGGCCAAAATCTGCTGGGTGCGGAGCGCGGTCCGCACGCTCTCTTCCGTCGGGAGCGCCAGCGCCTCGTCCTTTCCGTTCGTGTGCAGGCTCTGGGTTCCGCCGAGAACCGCCGCCAGCGCTTGGTACGCGACGCGAACGACGTTGTTCTCTATCTGCTGGGCGGCGAGCGTCGACCCCGCCGTCTGGGTGTGGAACTTGAGCTGTTTCGATTTGGGGTTCTCCGCGCCGAAGCGTTCCTCCATGATGGTCGCCCACATCCGTCGCGCGGCGCGGAACTTCGACACCTCCTCCAGAATGTCGTTGTGCGCGTTGAAGAAGAACGAGAGTTGCGGCGCGAACTCGTCCACGTCCAACCCCGCGTCGAGCGCGGCCTCGACGTACTCGATACCGTTGCCGAGCGTGAACGCGAGTTCCTGTGCCGCCGTCGCGCCCGCCTCGCGGACGTGATAGCCGGAAATCGAGATGGTGTTGAACTTCGGCACCTCCTCCGCGCAGAACTCGAAGATGTCCGTGATGATGCGCATCGACGGCTCCGGCGGGAAGATGTACGTGTTCCGCGCGATGTACTCTTTGAGCAGGTCGTTCTGAATCGTTCCGCGGAGCTGTTCGCGGGAGACGCCCTGCCGGTCGCCCACCGCGATGTACATCGCCAACAGCACCGATGCGGGCGCGTTGATGGTCATCGACGTGCTCACCTCGTCCAGCGGAATCCCGTCGAACAGCGCCTCCATGTCCGCGAGCGAGTCGATTGCGACGCCCGACTTCCCGACTTCGCCCGCCGACATCGCGGCGTCGGAGGTGTAGCCCATCTGCGTCGGCAGGTCGAACGCCACCGACAGCCCCGTCTGGCCGTTGTCGATGAGGTAGTGATACCGCTCGTTGGTCTCCTCGGCCGTCCCGAACCCGGCGTACTGGCGCATCGTCCACAGTCGCCCACGGTACATCGTCGGGTAGACGCCGCGGGTGTAGGGGTCCTCGCCCGGATAGCCGAGGTCCTCCTCGTAGTCCGTGTCGGCGACGTCGTTCGGCGTGTAGAGGCGCTCTACCGTCTGTCCGTCCGTGTCGGTCGTGAACTCCTCCTTTCGCTCGCCGAACCGCTCCAGCGTCGGGTCGAGCGTCTCCGCTTCCCACTCGTCTTTCCCCCGGCGGATTTCGTCGAGGTCGTCCGCGTCAAACATTGCCTGAACTGTTGTCGGCGATTCGTCTTAAGGATTGACGGACGACTTCGGGCTACGTGGGGAGTAGTAGCGAAGGAAGTCCGGTTTTAGGGTGAACGAGGTTATTACAAGCGAGGACAACTGGAACGACGAAAACACGGCCAGAAACGGAGTCTATTGGTGACTCCTCGTTTGGGGGTCAGCTCATCGAAATGGAAGCGAAACCGCGCCGCGAGAAAGCCGATTTAGTGGTCGTCTTCGCGCCACTTGTGTTCGCACTCGGTGCAGACGAAAAAGCGGGTCTCGCTCTCGTCGGCCGAGCGAATCTGCTGGAGGTACCAGTAGGCCTTGTCGTTGTCGCAGTTGGGACACTGCACCTCGGTCGTCGGGAGGCCGTTACTGCCGCCGCCGCTCTCGATGATTTCGCTCGCCTCTTGGTCCTCGGTTATGACGTACTCCGAGGCGTCGCCCCGCGGAGTCTCGTGGCCGCAGCTACCACAGACCCAGAACCCGTCGTTTGCTTTCATCATGGAACCGCACTCGTCACAGAACTCCATTGGTGTCCCGGACTAACAAACGCGGCCATTTAAGTAGCGTGTTTTCCGCGCTTTTTTCGCTTATCCCTCCCCTTCCGATTGGTACGGTTCGCCGACCGCTTCGCGCGGGAGAACGTTGTTGACCTCCGTTTCGAGGTCGCGCGCGGACTCGTACTCCTCTTGGTCGGTCTGGGCGATGAGACCGCCGAGGTTCTCCTCGCCCTCGGCGAGGACGAGCGTCGTCTCGTCCAACTCGATGGCCGCGTCCTCCCGCAGAATGGGATAGGAGAGTTCTCGAAGCACCGACTCGACCCGATTGTACTTGACTCTTTGTGCCATGGTAGCACAGACGTCGCGGTCGTGCTTAGGTGTTATCGCGTTCCCCCTTCTCGAACCGCCGTTATCGCGCCCTCATCCCCGCGATTGCTGCCACGACGACCGCCATCACAACTGTCTTCACCGTGCAGTCGGTATTTCGACTCGAATGTTCAGTGTAGACAGGCGAGTGCTAGCTTTGGCGATTGCACGGATGGCCGACTCGGCTGGCAATTCGTTTCTCATCATCGTTCTCCCGCTCTACATTACCAGCGGCGTGATAACCGGGAATTCTTTCGGACTCACCGCGACGGCCATCACCGGCATCGTCCTCTCCCTGTTCGGTTTCTTGAACAGCTTCACGCAACCGTTCGCGGGATACCTCTCGGACAAATCCGAGCGGCGGAAAGTGTTCATCCTGCTCGGACTGGGAATTCTGGCGGTGACGAACTTCTCCTTCTCCTTGGCCAGTAGCTACCCCGCGCTCGTCGCCATTCGCGCCGTTCAGGGAATCGGCGTGGCCTTCACCATCCCGTGCACCATCGCGCTCGTCAACGACCTCGCGTCGGACGAGAACCGCGGCGGAAACATGGGCGTGTTCAACACATTCCGACTGCTGGGATTCGGTGCTGGGCCGATAGCGGCCGGTGCGCTGGTTCACAACGGTCCCTACACCGTGGCTGGCATCCACATGACCGGCTTCGAATCCGCCTTCTACATCGCCTCCTTGGGGGCGCTCATCAGCTTCGCGCTCGTCACGCTGCTCGTGAGCGACCCCGAACAGGCCGACGCCGAGGCGGCCGACGACTTCTCAATCACGATTCTCGGCTCGCGCGGCGGTCTCGACCCCATCTTCACGCTGGCGCTCGCCTCGCTGTTTATGGCCATCAGCATCGCGTTGATTTCGACGCTGGAGACGACCATCAACCGGCGACTCGGACAGAACGAACTGTGGTTCGGCATCGAGTTCGCGGCGTTCGTCCTCGCTCAGGTCGCCCTCCAAACGCCCATCGGCCGTGCGACGGACCGCTACGGCCGAAAACAGTTCATCGTCACCGGACTCGTCCTGCTCATCCCCGCCACGATGGTCCAGGGTTTCGTCGGAACGCCGGTAGAGATGCTGATCGCTCGCCTCGTTCAGGGCGTCGCCGGTGCACTCGTGTTCGCCCCCGCGCTGGCGCTCGCGGGCGACATCGCACGAAAGGGACAGTCCGGGACGCAACTCTCCCTTCTCACCATGGCGTTCGGCCTCGGCACCGCCATCGGGCCGCTCTCCTCGGGATTCCTCGTCAAGTTCGGCTTCCAAGTGCCGTTCGAAGTCGGCGGCGTCCTCGCGGCGCTCGGGGCCCTCCTCGTCTACACGCAGGTCGAAGAGACGGTTACGAAACCCCCGGACGCCCGTCCGACGCCACAGGATTGAAAACGCTTTTTCCTCAGTCGAAGTTCGGGTCCCTGTCCTCGACGAACGCCGCCATCCCCTCCCGCTGGTCGTGCGTGCCGAACAGCGAACTCCACAGCCGACGCTCGTAGCGCAGTCCCGCCGACTGGGTTCCTTCCTGTACCTGATTCAGCGCCTCCTTCGCGGCTTGTAGGGCGAACGCCGGGCGTTCCGCGAGGTCGGTCGCCATCTCCTCTACGTGGGCGTCGAGTTCGTCGGGAGCGACGACCTCGCCGATCAGCCCCATCTCGTGGGCGTCCTGGGCGTCGATGCGCTCGCCGAAGAAGATGAGCCGACGGGCGAGTTCGTCGCCGACCAACCGCGAGAGGCGCTGCGTGCCGCCCCATCCGGGGATGATGCCGAGGTCGATTTCGGTCTGACCGATGACGGCGTTCGAACTCGCCACCCGGAGGTCACACGCCAGCGCGAGTTCACACCCGCCGCCGAACGTGTAGCCGTTGATGGCGGCGATGACGGGCGCGGGAAACGCTTCGAGCGAGTCGGCGACGTCGTGGCCCAACTCCGCGTACTCCTGTGCGTCGGTCACGGAGAGGTCCTGCATGTAGCTGATGTCGGCTCCGGCGATGAACGCCTTCTCGCCCGCACCCGTGAGGACGAGCGCGCGGGCACCGTCCGCCTCCGCTTCGGCGATGGCCTCGCGGAGCGCGCGGAGCGTTTCGACGTTCAACGCGTTGAGTCGGTCGGGGCGGTCGACCGTGAGCGTCGCAACGTCGTCCGAAAACTCGTATCGTACCGTGTCCCATTCGGGCATGGTGGGATGTCTCGGGGTATTCGGTTAATCGTTGCGGACGGGCGGGTGACGGCGACGGACCCGCGCTCACCCCGTGATTCCTCGTGTCGCTTCGGAACTGGGAAATAACCCCCCGTCATAATCACGCGACAATGACGTTGTCCGAGGAGGCCCGCGACCGTCTCGCCGATTTGGTCGAACTCCAACCGACGAAAAACAGCGAACTGCAGGACCGCTGGGGGTTGGAGAGCGGGAGCGAAGTGCACCAGTATCTCGAAAGCGAACTGAAGGAGTACTACTACCGCGACGAGAACAGCTACATCCGCGCGACGACGGAAGCCAACGACCTCGTGGACGTAGAGCCCGGCATGGTCGCCGACGACGAAGACGATGCGCCGAGCGTCGTCCGCGTCCCGACCCTCCAGCGACAGGTGTTCGACGTCGTTCCCGACCCGGACGACCGGTCGGCGAGCGTCGTCTCCGTCCTGCATAGCGTCCGCGACGAGTTCGGTATCGACCCCGACGTGGACGACGTGCGCGCCGCGCTCCAGAGTCTAAAACGAAAAGGCGTCGTCGAGGTCGTCTACCGGACCGTCCCGACCTTCAAACTCGCCGTCGCCCGCGACGACATCACGGTCGAAGAGTCCGGGTGAATCACTCGGCGTCCGACGCCCACTGTCCCGGACGATAGCGTTCCCGACGCGATTCGAGCAGTCGTTTGCTGGCGTTCCCCGGCCCGCCCTCGATGGGCCATCCTTTCTGCCGCCACGCCGGGGGTTCGGGTTCGAACGCCGAGCACCGCCCGGAACACTCCCGCGCGGTCTGGTGGCAGGATTTCGCGTCACAGTAGGGCAACACCAACGCCTCCTCCCGCCGCAGTTCGAAGTGCCGACAGTCCGGACGCATCGTCCGAGTGTACGTGCGCCATCCCCGTTCGTAAGCCCGTTCCGCGATTTCGATCCGCTTTTTTGCTTTCTCCTCGGGCGGGACGTACTCGAACCGGGCGGCCGACTGGTCGTACTTCCCGCCGCTTGGTCGTTCGAGGATTCGCGTCCCCGGCGCGTCCACGTCGAGCGTTCGGGGGTACCACGCCACCGCGGCGTCGTGCCCGTCGAACGTCAGAATCCCCGCCTCGACCGGTACCGATTCGAGCAGTGCCGGTTCGACCGTCTCGCCCGTCGCGTTCGTCGCCACCCACACCTCGTCGGCCAACGAGAGCGCCACGTCCCGTTCCAACTGCGGTCGCAAGTCGCGGGCCGCGCTGGCGTCCAAGTCCGGTTTGTTCTCGATGGCGACGATGCGCCGAATCCAGTCCGGGTACTCGTACCGCCGTTTGATTTCGAGGCGGTTGCCTCGCTTTCGCACCTTCAAAATTCCCCGTTCGTCCGCCTCGTGAATCGTCTCGCGGACGTACCGCCACGGATAGTCGGGGTCGGGGAGGGCGTCCCGGTACCACTCCCACTCGGCGGGAGCGTGTCGAACGACGCCGAGCATGTCGCCGTCCAGGCGACGGCGACCGAAGTCAGCGCGGCGGGCGAACGCGTCCGCATCGACCTCGATGACGACGGTATCCCATCGTCTGCGCTTCGTTCCGAGTTGTCGGGCGACGAGGACGGCCCGGTCGCCGCCGTCGGGCGGCCACCGTCGCTCGGCCCACCGGCAGGTTCGCAGTTCGAAGACGAACTCCGATTCGTCCATACGGTACCCTCTCACCCAGCGCTGGTAAGCGATTCGACTACGCGATATCAAAAAACATTTGTTGGGAGATGGGAAAGATGAACCCCTCTCGTCAACTGACGAGTGAACCGGTTTCCGTATCGGTACCCCGATATCTATGACCCTACGAAACGCCCTCACGACCCTGTTGGTCGTCTCGCTCCTCGCCGGACCCGCAGCGGCGGGTTCCGCCGGACACGCGGCGAGCACGACCAATCCAGCTGTACAGTCCCTCTCGCTCTTCCAGTCGAACGATGCGAACGGTACGGTCTCGTTCAATCGTTCCATCTACGAGGTCGAGCAGGGTGAGACGGTTACGATGAACGTCACGCTGGAGGACTTGGACGCCATGACCGTCCAACTCGGCGGCGGCGCGATGGACTACAAACTTAACGCGAGCGTCACCGACGGCAACGGCGACGGTACCGTCGTCCTCGTTTTCGACACCGCGAAAGCGGGGAGCGGCGACGGGTCGGCCCTGACGACGACGGCCGACGCGGACGAACTCACCGTCAAAAACGAGACGACGGTCGACGGCGAACTCCCCGCGAACATGTACGGAATCACCGTCTACGCCGGAACCGGGGACAGCGCTCTCACCATCGAATACGGCGGTCTCAACGTCAAAGGGGATGCGACGAACGGGTCGCGGACGACCGCGACGAACACCTCGACGACGTACGATGAATCGGGGATGACGACCACCACGTCGAACGACTCCACGACGACCACCGACAGCAGCGGGCAACCCGGCCTCGGCGTCGGCGTCTCTGTCGTCGCGCTCGTGGCGGTCGCGTTGCTCGCACGGCGGCAATAGACCTCGAAAAATCCGCGGTTCGTTTTCTTCGCTCAGGCCTCTTCGTACTCGTCGAGGAACTCGTCCGCATCCCGGAGGATGTCGCGCGGTCCGTCCTGCGTGATGGTGTTTATCGCCTGCTCGTAGTCGCGCCACTGCAGGTCCCGGTGTTCGGTCGAGAGTTCCGCGCTGGCCTCGTACGATTTCGCGATGAACAGGTGGACGGTCTTGTGAATCGTCGTCCCGTTCGCTTCGAAGACGTAACTGTAGTCGTCGCGGAAGCCGTCGAGGAGCCGAAAGTCTTCGATTCCGGCCTCCTCTTTCACCTCCCGTATCGCCGTTTGCTGTAGCTCTTCGTCGCCCTCCACGCCGCCTTTCGGGAACTCCCAATCGCCCGGTCGGCTTTTGAGGAGGAGGTATTCTCGTCGACCGCGGGTATCCCTGAACAGGATCGCACCCGCGCTCGTAGCGTTAACTGCCATTGTGTTCAGTTACGAGGTTAGCCATTAAAGGAATGTCGAACCAATACGGGCGTTTTCGTACCACCAGCCCGCTCCGTTTTGAATTCCTCGTGATAGTTCGTTGGTGAATGTCGAATCGCCTGCGGAGTAATCCCTCGGGCCGGAAGCAGACGTTTTACGTAGAAGGATTGTGTACTGCCTACAGAGCTAGCCATGACCTTCATCACGAAAATACTACTCCAGAGCGGGAACCGTCCCGTTCTCGACAGCGTGGTATCCGACATTCGCTCGCTGGCCGGACGGAAAGGGGCCGACCTTCGCGGACCGCATTCGGACCCGCCGGAACGACACCGCGTGCCACAGTACAAGACGCTCTCCGGCGACGAAGGGCGACAGTTCCGAAGCTGGGATTACACCGTCTACACCCGACGGCTGGAGATCGTCGGGCACAACGACGTCTCCCGCCGCGTCGCCCAGATGGACTTCCCGCCGGGAATCCGCGTCGAGGTCGAACTCGAACAGATTCAGGGCATGGGGAAAGCCTGACCGCCGCTCGTTTCTTCTCTCTTCCGGAATTCGAAAAACACGTGGTTCAGCGACCGCTCGGTTCACGACCGTCAGTTTTCATGGCCGACTGACGGTCGTGTCGAGAAGTCCGAGACGGCTGCTGAACACCGTCGCGTCCCGCGCGAATTCGTATCTCGTCCGTTCCCGTAGCGTCTCTTTGGTGAACACGTAGGAGGCACCGGCGACGCTTCCGGTTCCTCTGTCGTACCGAATCGCGTAGCCGTTGTAGTCGTCCGGTTGCGATATTTCGGCCGCCTCACCGCCGCCGGGGAGGGAGAGCATCCGCACGGTTATCGACGCCGGGAGCAGCGAGACGACGCGGAACCGCGCGTCCGCCACGTAGTCGTCGAAGTACACTAGTACTTCCCGCCCGTCCTGTGCTGCCACTGTCCCCACCCCTGCAACGCCGAGTCCGACCGCACCCGCCGCGAGCAGTCCTTTCTTCATGAACTCCCGACGCGAATCGCTCGGGTTCGGGAGTTCTATAGCATCGTTCGATTCCATCGTTCCGTACCCCCCGTGGTACGCACTCGTAAGGAGGCGTCTCGCGGGGATAAAGCGGACGTAAGCGGCGGGTTACGGGGTAACCCGACGTAACTGACTCCTCGTCGCGGCCGACGTCCCGGTGCAACAGACATCCTGACGCGACCGACGTTCGTCGAACCGCGGACCGTGACTACTCCCCGTCGAGCGCTTCGACGAAGGACGCCCGTCCGACGTGCTCGTTCGCGTCGAACTCCTCGACGCGAAGTCGGACGCGCTCGTCGACGGCGTTCGTCGGCGCACCCTCGACGTGAAGGATGGTGTCGCCGACACGTGCGGTCGCGGTCCCGTTACGGTGGCCGGTGAGGTAGACGTCTATCTCCTCGCCCGCCTCGAACTCGGGCTTGTTCGTCCGGAACGACCACCCGGCGAGATACTTGTCGAGGAGGCTCATACCCGCGCCACCTCCTCGGCGCGACGGTCGGAAACGTACTCCAGTCCGAACCCGGTCAGGGCCGATATCAGGAACACGCCGAACAGGAACCAGCCGTGGAAGACGAACGGCCAAACCTCCGCGGGGTTGACGACCATCGACCGGGTGAACCAGCCGAACTGGTCGCTACTCACGAGTTGAATCATCGTGGCGTAGCCGACCAAGACGCCGCCGCCCCACGGGAAGATGTAGCCCATCGCGGAGCTATTGGCGTCGAGGATGTTCGCTCGGCGGTAGCCGTTGACGTTGAACCGCTTGCCGATGCGGGCGACGTAGGGTGCGATGGCGATTTCCGCGGCGGTGTTGATGGTTATCATCGCGTTGACGCCCGCCGTGCCGAGGACCATCGTGGTCTCCGCACGTCGGACGTTCGTCGCGACGACGTTCAATAGCCAGTTCTGGAGCGCCTCGAACCCGCCGCCCCGAATCATTATCTGTGCACCCGCGACGATGAGCAGGGTCAAGACGATGAGCGGGAAGAACCCGGACGCGCCGCTGTAGAGGCTACCGCCGACCGTCCCCGCGTTGTCGGCGTTCACCGCGACGGTCTGCACGAACGGCAGGAAGCCGAAGGTGCTCGCGAGCGGACCGTTGTTCGGTGCGTAGAACACCAACATCTTCTGAATCGGCGCGAGGCCGGTGGCGACGTTGACGATGACCGCGAACACGAGTCCCCACGAAATCGCCTCGACGATGTGACGACCCGAGATGGCCGTCACGATGACGATGCCCATCGAGACGAGGTGGATGAGGCCGATGGGGTTGCTGTCCAACGAGACGTCGGCGGCGATATTCGCCCCGTCCATCATCATCCCGGCGACGACGTAGCCGACCAGCGCGAACACCGCCGCGGTGAGCGCGTACTTGAACCGGGAAGCGACGACGCCGCCGATGTCCGAATCCTGCGTCACAGCGCTCACGATGGTCGTGTCGCTGACCGGTGCGAGGTTGTCGCCGAACACCGCGCCCGACAGTATCGCGCCGAACATCAACACCGGGTTCGCGCCGACGACGAGACCGGCCGGGAAGAACAGGCCGGTGAACGCGATGGTCGTCCCGTACCCCGTGCCGATGCCCGTCGCCAACAGCGCGGCGAGGATGAACGTCGCCGCCGGGAACAGCGACGCGCCGACGTGCAACGCGTCCGCGGCCCAGACGAGTCCTTGGACGAACCCGCCGTCCTGTAACACTTGCGCGAACATGCCCGCCCAGAGCCACGCGACGATGGCCGTCGCCGCCACGCGCTGGGTCATCCCCTCGAAGATGGTGTTGGCGTAGGTTTTCCAGTCGCCCTTTGCGAAGAACATCCCGATGATAAGCGAGACGAGCATCCCCACGACGAGGCCCGAGGTGCTCCCGACGCCGAGGAAACCGCTCTGGAACACGGCCCAGACGATGAACAAGCCGATGGGTAGCGCGCTCATCGCCGTCCCGCCGTAGAACTCGATGCGAGACTCGTGTCGTGCGTGTTCTGCTTGCGCTAACTCCTCTTCGACTTCTTCGTCACGCTCGTCAGTTGGCGAACTCATTCATATTACCTCTGACACCCTGTGTCAAGCAACCGCGATGGTATAAAAGTAGTCCGCAAAAATTGACAGACCGCGGCGTTTCTGTGCAAAACAGTCACTAAATTTTCAATTCTGCGCGCGAGTCTAAGAACGAAATTCGACGGCTGGCCGCTTTTCGAGTATTTAAGGCCCCACCCGCCGTCCACCTTGCCATGAGTCAACAGACCAGCCGCGATAGACTCGTCTCGCTTCGACGTGACCTCCACCGCCACCCGGAACCGGCGTGGCGCGAGTTCTACACCACCGCTCGAATCGTAGACGAACTCGAATCCATCGGCGTGGACGAACTGTACGTCGGTCCCGAGGTGCTCGCACAGGAAGAGCGCATGTCGGTCCCGGACGACGACGAACTCGAAACGTGGTACGAACAGGCGCGCGAAGCGGGTGCACGCGAGGACGTTCTCGAACGACTCGACGGCGGCAACACGGGCGCTATCGCGGTGCTCGACCGCGGCGAGGGTCCGACCGTCGCCCTCCGCGTGGACATCGACGGCCTGCTCCGTGAGGAATCGACCGACGAGGACCACGTTCCCGCCGCGGAAGGGTTCCGCTCCGAGCACGCGGGCGCGATGCACGCGTGCGGGCACGACTCGCACATCACGATGGGAATCGGCGTCTTGGAAGCCATCAAGGACAGCGACTTCGAGGGGACGTTCAAGGTCCTCTTCCAGCCCGGCGAGGAGATGGTCGCCGGTGGCAAGCCGATGGCCAAGAGCGGCCATCTGGACGACGTGGACTACCTCCTCGCGGTTCACATCGGCCTCGAACACCCGACCGGCGAGGTGGTCGCGGGCGTCGATGGATTCCTCGCGGTGGACCACTTCCTCGCGGAGTTCACCGGCCAGCCAGCCCACGCTGGCGGTCAGCCGAACGCGGGCGAGAACGCGATTCAGGCGATGGCGACGGCCATCCAGAACCTCTACGCCATCCCGCGCCACGAGGACGGTCCGACGCGCATCAACGCGGGGCAGGTCGGCGGCGGGACGGCCACGAACATCATCCCGGAGCAGGCGTTCATCGACGGCGAGGTCCGCGGCGAGACGACCGAACTCAAGGACTACATGAAAGAGCGTGCGGAGCGCGTCCTCGAAAACGCGGCGGCGATGCACGGTTGCTCGGTCGAACTGAGCGCGGAAGGGGAAGCGCCGAGCGCCGAGAGCGACGAGGGATTGGTCGAAATCGTCCACGACGTGTCCCTGAACACGAGCGGCGTCGAGAACCCGATTCGCCGCGACACGCTCGGCGGGAGCGAGGACGCCACGTATCTGATGCAGGAGGTCCAAGGGAACGGCGGTCTCGCGGCCTACGTCGGCGTCGGAACCGACCACCCCGGCGGTCACCACACCGCGACCTTCGACGTGGACGAGGACAGCCTCCAAATCGGCGTAGACCTCCTTTCGACATCTATCACCGAAATCGCACAGCAACGTCCGTAGTTGGTGCAACAACGACGATAGTGTTCGGATTTCCACGCTGCCGATACCTGTTCCTCAGACTGTGGTTACGTTCCACCAACTGTTTCAATTGGACACGGTAATTTTTATAAGCACCCGAGACAACCGTCTAAGTAGATTCGAACAGTATTGCAGTGTTCGAGAGGTACAACCTATGAACGGGAACATCAACGACAGCAACGACGGTGCAGTTATCACGAGTTCAGCGCAGACGAACCAGTACACTATCTACGCCGACGGGGAACAACTCAGTACCGCGGTCGTCATGGCACTTACGGATATTACCGGGGGAGACCCCAGCAACATCGGGGTACCGCTATACGACGTGATCGACCCCGACGCGCTCGACAATCTATTTAGCGACAAACACGACGGGTCGCCTCGAACGGGGGGAAAAGTCGTCTTCACCATCCTCGACTACGAAGTGACCGTCCAGAGCTACGGTGAGATTGTTATTCGGGAACTGGAATAACGACTCTCCTCTTTTTTCCGTTCGTTGCCGTTCCCCTCGACTTTTCATCCTCCCGACCATGCTATGTCATGACTTACCTTTGCGGCGTCGCGGTGGCGTATCCGTATGCAGTCTTTTATACACCGAACAATACTACCGCGTCATAGAGTACGAATCGGACCGGTGACCGGGTTCAGTATTTCGGCGCCGCACCGGTGGTCGCGTACACCTCGTCCATCAGGTCGTCGCGCACGTCCTGCCACGCGGCGAGTCCGCGCGGGTCCGTCGGGTAGTGGTCGTAGTGGTCGAGAACCTCGTCGGCCAGCTTCTTCGTCTTATAGAGATCGTAGACGAGTCGCCAGTGGTCGCGCGCATCGAGCGCCGTCTGCAGTTTGAGACGGAGGCCGATGTTGGCGCTTCCCGAGTACAGCGCCTCGGAGAGCTTTTCGGCGGGAAGCGCGCCGAGCATCCCCATCAGGTCGTCCACGTCCACGGCGGTCGTGAAGATGTTGTAGATGTCCAGACCGGCGTATCGCGCGCCGAAGTGGTCCATGACGCGTCGGTTGTACTCCCACAGCGCGTGCTCGCTCGCGTCGCCGGTTTCGAGGGCCTCGATGGCCTGCTCCCCCGCGTACTTGCCCGCGTACGCCGCGCCCGCGATGCCACCGCCGGTGGTCGGGTTGACGTGTCCGGCGGCGTCGCCGACGGCCATGAAGCCGGGCGCGACGGCCGAATCGTAGGGGCGACGGGTCGGAAGCGCCGCGCCGAGTTTGTCCTCGACGGTCGCTCCGTCGAACTCGGCCCGGTTGCGGAGGTCGTGTTTCAGGTCGTCCACGAGTTCCATCGGCTCTTCGTTCATCTGGAAGCCCAGCCCGGCGTTGATTTCGGTGCTGGTGCGCGGGAAGTACCAGAGGTAGCCCGCGGCGCGGTCGGTCGGTTTGAACACGAGGGCGTCGTCCCACTCGACCGGTTCGTCGACGTGGATGATTTCGCGGTAGGCCGAACAGAACTGCGAGTAGGTGACGTTGGTGTCGAACGTCGTCCCCGAGAAGTCGGTCTTGTCCTGCAACAGCGAGAGCGCCCCCGCGGCGTCGATGAGCAGGTCGGATTCGTACTCCACGACGTCGCCCTTGTGGATGGCTCGAACGCCCGTGACACGTCCGTCGTCGTTCTGCGTCACGTCTTGGACGACCGTATCGTAGTGGAACTCCGCACCCGCGTCCTTCGCGCCCTGAATGATGCGCCGTCCGTACTCCCATCGGTCGATGACGGCGAGTTCGCCGGGGATGGGGATTTCGAGCACTGTGTCCTCCCGCGGAATCTCGAACCGCCCGTGGTCCACGCCCGTGTTGGTGAACGCCGGTTGTAGCTTCTCCTTGGGAATCGCCTCGGGGAAGGCGTCGGCCCCCTTCAGGGCGTCACCACACGCGATGTGGCCCGCTTCTTCCTCCGTCTTCCGCTCGACGACCGCCACGTCGTACCCCTCGCGGGCCACGGTCGCCGCGGCGTAGCACCCCGACGTCCCCGCACCGACGACGACCATATCGTACTGTTCGCTCATGCGTTTCGCTACGAGAGGGAAGCGAGAAAACTCTTTATCCCCTATTGTGTCCTTCAAGGGAGGACGCTAAATGCACGACGGCGTGCATAAAGAGTTTTGCCGAGTTGTTTCGTACGCCGGGGTATGACCGAGTACACCGTCGAGTTCGTCGGGACCGGCGAATCCATCCAGGTTTCGGACAAACAGACCATCCTCAACGCCTGCATCGAGGAGGGCATCGCACAGGAGTACTCCTGTCGCGTCGGCATGTGTCTCGCCTGCTCGGCGGAAATCGTCGAGGGCGACGTGACCCAACCCGCCGCTCGCGGTCTGACCGAAGAGGAATCCGAACACTACGCGCTCACCTGCATGGCCCGCCCGCAGAGCGACCTGAAACTCGACCGCGGGAAGTATCCGCCGAGCATCGAAGCCGACGCGGAAGCCATGGACGAATCCGCCGCGGCGGCGGACGACTGAGCTACCTGTTCGCTTCCATCCACTTCGCCCCGAACTCGACCAGTTCCCGCTGTGACAGCAGCGTCGCGTCCGCCTCGCCGACGCGCCCGCGGCGCACCTCGTGGTCCTCCTCGAACGCCGCCTCGACGTCCCGGAAGTCGTCTTCGCTTTCCGGTTCCTCGAACGTCACCCACCGACGTTCGCCGTCTTCTAGCACCGGACCGCCGTTCATCTCGAACGATTTGTCGTAGTCGGCGCGGTACTCCGCCAGATGGAGCGACGTGTTCGCGTCCACGCCGAGGCGAAGCACCCGCGCGTCCAGTTCGTCGAGGCGCGCGAGCGGCGACCGTTCGCCGAGCGGCGAGTCGTAGGCGTGGTCCGCGACCACGCCGTCGGCGTCCGCACCCCACGCCGCGAAGGACGTCGTTGGGTGGCGGCTTCGGACGACGCCGGGATAGTCCCGAAAGCAGTCCGCGATTGCACCCATGCCGCGCGTCGGCGTGAGGTCCGGTCGGAACGGCGGCGACGTTTCCTTGATTTGCTCCACCCACTCGTCGGGAACGGGTGGGTTCTCCCAGTGTGTCGGGTCCGATAGCTGCGAGGAGTGGGTCGGCATGGCGAGCGTCCCCTCCTCGGTGACGACGGCCATGAGCGCGTCCACGGCCGCCGGTGCGCCGCCGGATACCCATCCGAGCGCGGAGAGCGACGAGTGGACGAGGACGGTATCGCCCGCCGACAGGCCGAGGTCGCGGAGGTCGGCTTCCAATCGATCGGTCGTTATCGGCTCCGGGGTTCGCTCGACTGCATCCCCCTCGGTCATGGCGGGCGCTCCAGCGAGAATCGCTCGTCCGTTCGTGCGTAGAGACTCCCGGCGAGACGGCCCACGGCGTCGATTTTGTTCACGTCGAGCTTTCCGTCCGTGGTCACGTCGTCGTCCACGTGGACCCATTCGACTTCGCCGAGCACCATCGTGGACGCGCCGATGTCCACCATGTCGTACAGCGAACACTCGAAGGCGACCGGCGAATCGGCGACGCGCGGCGCGTCCACCGCAGTCGATTCCGCGCGCTCCAGTCCGGCGCGGTCGAACTCGCTTTCGCCGTGCGGGAGCGTCGCGCTGGTTTCGTTCATCGCCTCGGCGAGCGGTTCGGTGACGATGTTGACGACGAACTCCTCCGTCTCCCGCACGTTCGTCGGCGTGTCCTTCAGGCCGTCCTCGCCGTCCACCGGCGAGAACATCACGACCGGCGGGGCGACGCTGACCACGTTAAAAAAGCTGTACGGCGCGAGGTTGTCCACGCCGTCGGAACTCCGGGTGCTCACCCACGCGATGGGGCGCGGGACGACGGCACCAGCCAACGTCCGGTACAGCGAACCGACCGTCTCCGGATTTATCTCCATATCGTGGTACATAGCGCGCGCTGCCAAACGGATTTCGGGTTCGGTCGGTCCTGCCGGAAGTCGGTGACCGCACCCTGATTCGTCATTCATACAGCCGAATCATCCATTACGTGAGAGCACGATTCTCTGATATGAGCGTCACCGAGTCGATACGGTCGGTCGTCGATATCGTCCGCGAGCGCAACGTCACGTTCCTCGCGGCAAGTTTCGCGTACTACGCGTTCGTCTCCCTGTTCCCGCTCGTCTTGCTCGCGTTGGCCGTCGGGACGTTCGTCGGCGGACAGGAGTTCTCGAACCTTCTCATCGACGCCTCCAGACGATTTCTCTCGAACGAGGGCGCGACCGTTCTCGACCGCACGGTACAGAACACCTCCGGAACCGCGGGCGCGTCGGTCGTGAGTATCGTTATCCTCCTCTGGAGTAGCCTCAAACTGTTTCGCGGCCTCGTCATCGCCTTCGAGGAGGTGTACCAGACGTTCCCGGACGTGGGTATCGTCGAACAGGTGAAAAAGGGCCTCGCGACGCTCGTCGCGGTGGTGCTCGGGGTCGCGCTGATGGTCGTCGTCGGGACCATCCTCGGGTCGTCGCTGGTGACGAGCATCCCGTTCGTTGGTGCCATCGCCAGTTCCGGCCTGCTGTTGGGCCTCGTCTTCGTCTTCCTCCCGCTGTACTACGTCCTCCCCCCGGTGAAGATGTCGCTTCGGGAAGCGCTGCCCGGAACGCTCTTCGCCGCCCTCGGCTGGCTGGTGCTCCAAGCGGGGTTCCAGTACTTCCTCGGCGGGTCGGGAAAGTACGGGCTCACCGGCATCCTCGGCGTGATAATCGTCTTTCTCACGTGGCTGTACTTCGCCGGCGTCCTCCTGCTCGTCGGGGCCGTCGTCAACCTCGTCGTCGCCGACCGGAGTGCGGCGACCGTCTGACGCTCGCCACATAACAGTACGGCTTCGGTGTCGTCCGCGCCGACGGACGGCTTTCAGTATCGTCGCCCGTCTTCTATCGCTCGGCGTAGTTCGTCGGCGCGTTCGGACCCGACGAGGAGCGGCCGCCCTCCGTCGCGTTCGAGTCGCACGCCCTCGCTTCCGTCGACGATGTACGCTTTCCCCCTCTCGTTCCACGCCACCCCGTGTCGAGTCAGCGAGAGACCCCACCGGATTCCCCACCCGCCGTAGTCGCGCATGGCGCTGTACTCGGTCGATTCGACAGCCGTGATCTCCTCGAACGGAATCCGACGAAACCGGAGGTGGAACGGGACGAACTTCAGATACAGTCCGTCGTCCCGCACCTCGGTCACGAGGACGGCCCGATGAATCAGGACCAACGGCAGGACGAGCGCGAGTAGGGTCAGTCCCCCGACCCGTATCGCTTCGGGGGTCAGTCCGCCGTACTCGTCGGCGAACATGACGCCCAGCAGGAAGAGTATCGGAACGTTCGTGACGAGCAAAAACGCCCACAGCCACCCTTGCCGGAACCGCTGTGTCTCCCGAAACCGCGGGTCGTCGCTCATTCTCCTTCGTTTCGTCGGTGGCGAGATATATGTTCGGTGTAGCTACATTTATACCTCGACTCCGACAACCCGTGCTATGGTCAGTGGCTCTCGGATTCTCAGCCTCACGTTCGCGCTGACGCTGGCGCTCACCACCCTCGTCGGTCCGTTGGCGGACGCCCTCGATGTGAGAGGTAACTCGGGGATTTTCGGCGCGTTGGGCGTCGCGCTTCTCCTCGCGTACGCCCTGCTCTCGTACAATCCCGACCTCTACGTCGATGGGGTCTGGCACTTCGGGTTCCTCGTTTTCCTGCTCTCCATCGGCGTTCACTTCCTGCTCGGAACGGGCCTGACGGACGGAAACGCGACGCTCGCCCAAATCGTGCTGGTGTGGCTGTTCGCGGTCGGTGCGGTCGCGGTGGCGTTCAGGAAGACGGTTATCGAGCAGTTGCGGGCGTAATCACGGTTCGTCCCGGAGATACGGCCGAAGCAGGTCGCCGTCGTGAAGGTTCTCGGGCAGTCGCTCGAACCACTCCGCCGCCGAAATCTCGCCCTCGTGCACGCCCAACCGCGACGCGTCGGGAATGTCTCCCTCCGAACGAGCGGCGTACACGACGTACCGGGCCGAAAACCGTTCCTCCCCGTCCGCCGCCGCGACGTAGGATTGGTCGAGGACGACCAGCGGCGCGCCGATGGTAGCATCCAATCCCGTCTCCTCGCGCACTTCGCGTTTTGCGGCTTCCGTCGGTGTTTCGCCCGGTTCGACCCCGCCACCGGGGAGAATCCATCCCTCGGACCACCCATTCTTCACGAGGGCGATTCGCCCCGCCGCGTCGCGGACCCGCGCCGCCGCTGTCAACCCGGTGCCGTCGACCGCCCACTCCTGAAGCGACGCCAGTTTCGACTCGGGAAGCGAAAGTGTCTGTTGCTCGCGCGGCGTGTCCGGTGGAACGTCGTGAGACACACCGTTCCATCCGTCCCTGTCTATCAAAAATTCGATGGATGCGGTCGGGTCAGTCCTCGCGCTCGATTTTGGACCGGAGGTACGCACCGACGCCGCCGACGCCGCCGAGGGCGGTGAGGAGTCCGAATCCGGGCTGTCCGTCCGAGGTGGTCGTCGTTCCGGTCGTCGTGCTGGTGAGCTGTCCATTCCCTCCCGTTCCCGTCGTTTCGGTTGCGCCCGGTGACCCCGAAGTCGTCGTGGTCGTTGTCGTCGTTCCCGGCGTCGTGGTTCCCGAAGTCGTCGTGGTCGTTGTCGTCGTGGTCTCCGAAGTCGTCGAACTTGTCGTGGTCATTTCGCTGGCGGTTGTGGTCGTTTTCTCGCTCGTCGTGGTTTCGGCGGTAGTAGTCGTCTCCTTCGTGGTCGTCGTGGTTTCGGCGGAAGTGGTCGTTTCTTCCGTGGTAGTCGTCTCCTCCGTGGTGGTCGTAGTGGCCGGTCCGTCGTCGCTCCCGAGGACGTGGAAATCGCCGTATTGCGTGTACATCCAATCCAGCGTCGAGCCCATCGGATAGGTCGCGGTGTACACCTTCCCGTCCACGACGACGGGCGAGTTGGCCGCCGGGCCGTATTCGTCGAAATCCCATCCTCCGAACTCGTGTCGCCACTCCAGGTCCCCGCTCGTCGTGTTCAGCGCCAGCACGACCGCGTTTCCGGTCTCCGTCTCCGGGTCCGCTCGGCCACCGGCGTACAGCGTTTCCCCCCCGACCGACAGGGCACCCGCGAGCGCTGCGTCCGTCACGGTCGTCCACGCTTCTTCGCCGCTTTTCGCGTCGAACGCCAGTATCGTGTTCCCGACGCGGAAGAACACGCGCCCGTTGGCGACCGTGAGGCGGTCCCCGAGCCAGTAGTACTCGATGTTGACCGACGACGACCATTGGAGCGTCCCGTCGTCGGCCGACCGCGCTTTGATTGCGTGCTCGCTGCTTTCGTTCACGACGCCGTACACCACGCCATCCGCGACGGCCTGCAGTTCGTCGCCTTCCTCGGTGACGTCCCAGCGAACGGACCCGTCAGCCGCGTTCAGCGCGGTTCCGTCCGTGTAGAAGAGCGTTCCGTCCGCGTAACACGCGCTTCCCTGAACCCCGTCGGTCGTCCAAACGGTATCGCCGGTTTCAGCGTCGAGTCGTGAGACGCCACCCGCCACCCCGACGTACAAGTTCCCGTCCGCAACCAACGGATTCGACAACCCGTCCGAGACGGGTTTGTGCCACTTCGTCTCGCCGGTGTCGGCGTCGAGCGCGAAGAATCCAGCCCCGTCGGCGTCCTCGGAACCGTACGTCCCGAAGTAGACGGTGCCACCGCCGACCGTGGGCGTTCCCGGCCGGGAAACTCCCTCGTGCTTCCACACGGTTTCGTCAGCGTCCGGGTCGTAGGCGGCGACGTAGCCCGCACTGGTCGATGGCGTGTGTGCCGTCGTCACGGCCATGTACACCGTTCCGTTCGCGACGACCGGTTCGGACGTGTGCATGCCGCCGTCCATATCGAACGACCGCTCGGTGGTCACGTTCGCCCCCGGGCCGACGTTATCGGTCGCACCGGTTCGCCCCGCGTTGCCGCGGTACGTCGCCCACGAACCTCCCGTGTCGCCGGACCCCTCCGCGCTCGTCGCGAACTCGGTGCCAACGGCGACGGTCGCGCCCAGAACCCCCGCCACCTTCAGAAACTCCCGCCGATTTGTCGCGTGCATGCTCCATTTGAAAGTATTGCCATCGAATATACTTTGTGCAGACATTCTGTTTAAAAATACTTCCAATTTTGACAGTGTATGAATGTGTCCAAAAATCTCTGTGCGTTTCTAAATTTCTCCTCTCTGCCTGATTCACCCCACGATTTTGACGAATCCAAACTTCTTCAAAATTGGGAAATATCTGATCGAATGGGTGTCCGTGGGTGTCGAACGTGATACCCCACGACTCGAAAAAATTGTTGGCTCGACGAAGTTACGCTTCGTCGAACAGCGTGAATCAGAGATTCACTGGCTCGACGAAGCTCACGCCTCGTCAAACAACTCCTCGCCTTCGACCATGTGCTCTTCCACGGCGTCCATGTCGAGCGTCACGCCGAGCCCCGGTTTCTCGGGCACCGTGATGTAGCCGTTCTCGATGACGTCCTCTTCCACGAGGTCCTCCCACCAGCCGAGTTGGTAGGAGTGGTATTCGACCGCCAGCGAGTTCGGGATGGCGGACCCCACGTGCGCGCTCGCCATCGTCGCCACCGGCGACGAGACGTTGTGCATGGCGACCGGAACGTAGTACTGGTTGGCCACGTCGGCGATTTTTCGGGTTTCGCGCATGCCGCCGACCTTCGGCAGGTCGGGCGCGATGATGTCCACCGCGAGGTTTTCGATGAGGCGGCGCTCCTCGGTGACGCGGTAGCGATTTTCACCGACGGCGATGGGCGTCGTCGTGGATTTTGTCACTTCCTCCTGAACTTCGAGGTTCTCCGGCGGAACGGGGTCTTCGAGCCACCAGACGTCGAAGTCCTCGATGGCCTTGGCGAGACGTTGCGCACTTCCGGCCGAGAACGTCCAGTGACAGTCGAACGCCACGTCCGCGCGGTCCTTCACGCGCTCTGTCACCTTCTCCACGATTTCCGCTTTGTGTCGGATTTCACCGTTGCGAAGGTGGCGGTTCGCGCGGTCCTTTTCGAGTCCCGAGGGAACGTCCAAGTCGAACTTGAGCGCGTCGTAGCCCAGTTCCTCGACGACGCGTTCGGCCTCGTCGGCACAGGCGTCCGGGTCCGCCTCGTCGGCGGTGTGACAGTCGCAGTACACGCGAACTTGGTCGCGGTACTTCCCGCCGAGGAGTTGGTAGGCCGGGATGTCGAGGATTTTCCCCGCGAGGTCGTGCAGGGCGATTTCGACGCCCGAGATGGCCGTGACGGTAACGCCCTCGACGGACCCCTCGCCGGACATCTTTTGGACGAGGTGTTCGAACAGTCGGTCGATGTCGAGCGGATTCTCGCCGATGACGAACGGCTTCATTCGCTCGATGAGTTCGGGGACACCGGCACCCCAGTAGGCCTCGCCGGTGCCGACGATTCCGGCGTCGGTGTACACGCGGACGAGCGTCCACGGGAAGTTGCCGTCCACCATCGTCGTCTGTACGTCCGTTATCTCGATGTCACGCTTGCTCCCGCGGGATGCCGTCGCACCCATCGTTTCGCCGGAGAGATTGCGCATCGTGTACTCTGCGTTGGGGTCGTGCAGTGTCGAGTAATCGCGTCCCATACCGGCGGGTACTCCGCCCGTAGTAAAAGTTCAAATGGTATCGTCCGTTATTACTGGCGCACGTCGACCGGCATTTCCGCGCTGATCCACGCGTGGACGGAATCCTCCGCGCGAAGTTCGTATCGCCCGCGTCGATAGTACCCGACGACCCGCGGCTCGGTCTGCTGTTCAGGCATCTCGTTTGCCGCTTCGACGCGTCGTGCCCTTACTATTGACCAGTTAACCGATTACACGCCGTGATAGGCCCACCGTTCCTCTCCGTTGGGTGACAGACGACCCATCCACCGAATCACCGCCACTCCCGTCTCTACCGTCGATTATACACCGACTAACCGAGACGGTCGTCCCGAAACGTTCATCGAAGTTACCGAACGCGGACCTCGCGATTCGTTCCATTCTCCGTGGCTCCCCGCGGTCGGTGTTCCGGGAGCGACCCCATGGGACGGGTAGAAATATGTCAGCATAACCACCACTACATTCAGGTGCCCGGCCGTTGTCGGCGATTCCATGACTCATCGGTGTACGAGACGGGGTTCCTCGCCGCCGGTGTCACATCTGCGGTTTCTCTCGCCGGATGCGTCGCCGATGGTGGACCCCCCGTGGACGTTCGGGGAGCGATGTATCTGCCCGCCCGCGCGATGAACTCCTTCCAGATGTGGCACACCTACGAACGCGGCGTCACGGAGCGCGACATGGGGTTCGCCGACCGACTGAACCTCAACGCGATTCGAACGTGGCTGAGCTACGAGGCGTGGCACAAGGACCGAGCGTCGTTCGGCCGGGCGCTCGACCACTTCCTCTCGACCGCCGACTCGCACGGCATCCGCGTTCTGCTCGGCGTCTTCGAGGGTGTCGGTCGTCCCCCGGTTCCGAAGAACCTCTACGACACAGACCCGTGGACGGGCACGTCGGTCTGGTCCCCGGCCAAGCACGTGATGCGCAATCCCGACGAATGGGACGGACCGAAGCGGTTCGTCGAGTGGATCATGAACCGCTACCGGGACGACGAGCGAGTGCTCGCCATCGAGGTGATGAACGAACCGGGCTGGCGGCCGTGGAAGAAGCGTTTCGCCCGCGAAATGTTTCAGTACACCCGCGAGCGCCGCGGCGAGGTGCCGCTGACAATCGGCGCGACGAGCTTTGCGAACGCCACCGACTACTACGATTGGGGCATCGACGTGGTGCAGTTCCATTACAACTACCCGAACACGACGGACATCTACCGCGGCGTGCTCCAGCAGGCGAACGAACTCCGCAACAGCATCAGCAAACCCGTCTGGTTGACGGAGTGGCAGCGCGTCGCCAACTTCGGATGGGGACAGAAAGACGTCTCCGCGGCCCAGCGCGGCCCCGATTACGCCTCGCTCGCGCCCGTCATTCGGAAATCCGGCGTCGGCAACTTCTTCTGGTCGCTCATGCTCAAACCGGCCTACATGTTGAGCCAGCGCAAACGCGGCATCCTGAACGGCGTCTTCCACGAGGACGGCGCTGTTTGGAGCAAAGAAGACGCGAGCGCCCTCAAAGCCATGTCCGGCGACGACACGTTCAACGGCCGGGAGCGCAAGGAGTGGCCCGACTGGGCGAAGAAGGTCATCGAGAAGGCGTGAGTCCGGCGTAGGCCAGCACGTCGCCGTGGTCGAAGTTCCCGTCGCCGTCGAAGTCGAGGGCGGACCGTTGCTGTGCCGGGATGTCGGCGACGCCGACCGTCTCGGCCACGGCGACGACCGGCAGCGAAACGGCGTCCCAGACGCCGGCTTTCCCGTTGCCGGTCACATCCTCGTAGCGGCCGTCGCCGTCGAAGTCGAGCGGCGGTCCGACGGTGAGTTGGACGCCGAAGACGTTCACCAGCGCCATCGGCGCGTAGATGTCGATAACCTCGTTGTGGTGGATTCGATTGCGCCGTAGGTCGTCGTCCCACGCGTCGTCGAGGACGAGGCCGCGGAGGCCGTCCCTGACGGTGTTGTTCACCAGTGTGGCGTCCGAGTCCGTCACGTCGATTCCGATTGCGTTGTTGTAGGTAACGACGTCGCGCACCGTCACGGCGGCCGCGTTCTGTACGTAGACTCCGCGATTCCAATCCTTCGTTTGGAGGTTTCGAACCGTCACGTTCGACGCCCCCGCTACGTGAACGCCGCTCGTGTCGCTGACGCCGAACCCGTCCAGCATGTGTCCCCGGCCGTCCAACACCACGTCGTCCGCGCGGATTTTGATACATCCGGTCGAGATGGCCGTCTTCCCGTTGTGAACGTCCCGTGCGAGGACGTAGCGCCCGGATTTCGTAATCGCCGTACAGGAATCGACGGCCGTGGCGGACTGTGCGGCGGGTGCCGTTGTTGTGGTCGATGCGGCGGATGCGCTGGCGACCGGCGGGCGGCCGACGTGGCCGACACCGCCGACAACACAGACGAAAACCAACCCGACGACGAGAACGCGCGAGGAGAGCATGGTCCCACGCACAACGGCCCCCGTGTTATACGCTATCCTCGTAAGGGCATCCTACTCGTCGGAACGGTCGCGTGAGGACGCGGAAATGGAGCATACGCGTCGGCAATCAGAGCATGTCGAGCGCGCGAAGGTCGGATTCGAGCGCCGCGCGGTCCGATTCGTTCATCTTCCGGAGCGGACTCCGGAGCGGGCCGGGGGAGAAGCCCAAATCGAGCACGTCGAGCGTCGTCTTCACGCCCGCCATGTACGACCCGCCCTTCAGGGCGTCCCGAATCGCGTACACGTCGCTCTGCAGTTCGCGGGCACGTTCCACGTCGCCCGCGTCGTATGCGTCGTAGAGCGAGACGACCAGTTCGGGGAAGGCGTTCGCAACCGCGCTGACCATGCCGGTACAGCCGAGTTGGAGGCCGGGGAGGAGCAGGGAGTCCGACCCCGCGAGGAACGTGAGTTCGGGGTGTGCGTCGATGGCCTGCCCGAGCCACGGCACGTCCTTGCTCGAATCCTTGAGTCCGGCGAGGTTCGGAATTTCGGCGAGGTCGTCGAGGGTGTCGAGCGACAGCGAGTTGCCGGTCTTGCTCGGGATGTGGTAAACGTACACCGGCAAATCGACGGCCTCACAGACCCGCCGATAGTGTTCGACCGCCGCGTCGTGGTCCAGCGGGTAGTAGTACGGCGTGACGACGACGAGGCCGTCCGCACCGACCGACTCCGCGTGTTCGGCGTGCGCGACGGTCTCGTACGTGCTCGGCGCGCCGACGCCCGCGATGACGGGCACGTCGTCCACCGACTCGACCACCGCTTCGACGACGCCGCGCTTTTCCTCGCCGGTCAGCAGGGGGAATTCGCCGTTCGTGCCGAGCGGGAAGACGCCGTGTGCGCCGCCGTCAACGACGTACCGCGCGTGGGCCGCCGTCGCTTCGTAGTTCACCGACTCGTCTTCGTGAAACGCCGTAATCGTGGGCGGAACGACGCCGTGCAGGGAGAGCGGGTCGTCCGTCCCCGGTTCTGGTGCGTGCGACATACTCGGACGCTCGTCCCCCGGCCCAATAAGCGGTTTCGTCTCGGCAGGTGTTTTTCGCGACTGAGTAAACTTTTTGTTCCGGGGGTGCAAAGGTGTGTGTATGAACGTCACAGTCAAACTCACCGGCCCGATGGTCGCGCGCACCGGAACCCGCGACGCACGCGTGGCAGTCCCCGACGAGGCGACCGTCGAGGATGTCGTCGAACAACTCGGCGAGCGCTACGGCCCGCAAGTCCGCGCGGGTATCGTGGACGGATTCGGCCTTCGCTCGGACACCAGCCTCGTCCGCGAGTCCGACCACGAACCGCTCTCGGTTCACAGTCCCGTCGAAGCGGGCGACACCGTTCGCGTACAGGTCCACGCCTGATTCGACGCGACGCTTCCCACGACCTCGGAACCTCGGTTTCTCTCTTCGTTTCCTCTCTCCGCTTCTCTCGTCCTCCCGAGCAGAAAACTTATACTCTATTCTGATACCTCTCCGTCATGAGCTTCCGGCGAAGTGTGATTCCGTGAACCGCCGCCGAGCGGTCGGCGCGCTCTGTGTTCTCCTCGCGGTGGCGTTCGCGGCGAACACGCTCTGGTTGGTTCCCGACGGTAACGGTCTCCGATACGAGTACCGGGCGGTCGAGTTGGACCACTCGCACACGACCCACTACGTTCGACATTCCTCGTCGGTC
This sequence comes from Haladaptatus sp. W1, assembly GCF_001723155.1. NCBI lineage: Archaea > Methanobacteriati > Methanobacteriota > Halobacteria > Halobacteriales > Haladaptataceae > Haladaptatus > Haladaptatus sp. W1. Next base: position 1,022 of record NZ_MEIH01000405.1, on the reverse strand, counting down.
CAAGACTGCTCCCCGAGGCTCGCTCGCACCTGCGGGTTCGAATTCGCGGCGATACACGGCGGCGTTTCGGTCGGCGCTAACTTCTCGCGTTCGTGGCCCGACTACGACTACATCCAGACCAGAAACGGATTTTACGAACCGACCGTCGAGGTGGAAAACGGAACGACCGTACTCACGGCGCGGAACGTCTCGTTCGCCACCGTACTAGCGAACGTCACGTACGACCCGGACTCTGCAACCAGTCGAACGGGTCCCAAACTTCGGACGGCGATTCGAACGGGACATGTCCGCACGCGGTCGGAGATTCCTCGGCACCTTCGCTTCCTCAGCGAGAGTGGCACCTACTACTATCTTCGAACGTCCCACGTCGGACCGGCCCATCCGTTCCTCGGTCCCAAACTGTTCGCCATCCGTATTCTCCTCTGGCTTGCGACGGTTCCGCTCTCCGTCGTCGGCATCGCGTACTGGTACGACTGAGTTCTCACCCCAGTCGCGCCAACCGATTCAGCGCGTACACCGTCCGAAGCACGTCGCCCGCCTTTCCGCGGTCGAAGATGAGTTCGTCGGTGCGAACCACGTGGTCCAGCACGTCGCGGGAGGCGTGTTCCGGCGCGGCACCGATGCCGTAGTCGTTCTCGTCCACCCACTGCATCACGCGCAGGTCGCTCTTGCTGTCGCCCATGACGAGCGTGAACGGGTCGTCCACGCCGAGGACGTCCAACGCGGCCTCCACGCCGACGACCTTGTTCAACTCCCGGCTTCCGATTTCGGCGGCGTCACCCTCGTAGTAGGCCACGTCGATTCGGTCGAAGGTGTCCCGCACGTCCTCCGGAATCGCTTCCACGTCCGCGTCCGGCATTCCGCCTTGCGCTTCGAGCACGCCGCGGATTTCGGGGTCGCTGTGGGCGTAGTAGGTCCGCGCCCACTCGCTTCCGTCTTCGACCACCGTCTCGCCGAGCAGGTCGAGTTGGTAGACCAGCGCGTCGTCGATGACTTCCACCGCCTTCGCGCTCCCCGTCTCG
>NZ_MEIH01000404.1:0-11884 GCF_001723155.1 Haladaptatus sp. W1 | reverse complement strand
TGTGGGCTCGATCAAATTCTCTTCTTCGAGTATTCGAAGCGAATAGCGTATTTCGTGATGGTCATAGCCCAATTCATTCGACATCTTCACAATCCCGATCGGTTCGTTGTTCACAACCATCTGAAGAACCTCCAAATGCCGGTCAAGCATATCAACCTCTTCTTCAACACCATCGATCATCGTATCTGGTCGCATGGAGCACGGCGAGATAACCTTTCTCACCTGTCTGTATTTCATTCTCAAATCCTGTCATCGCGGTTCGGATCGAGATTCTCCTGTTATCGTCAGGCCCTGAGCGGTTCGTAGACGAGGACGGTATTGTCGCTCCGAACTGTGACGAGATAGTCCTTGACTGTGAATCGCACCTCAACGTCGCTCTATTTCGATGCACTTGCTGTAATGATGTCTTCGAGCGCATCTGGGTCCACGTATTCGTACAGCGAGAGCGTGGTCTGGCCACCTGCCGGCTCGATCACATCAATGAGTGCTTCTACGACACCAGCAACAAGCTCTGAAGTCGATGAGTCGAAATCAATCGTCTCAGAGGCGACCAATGCGTATTGCGGTGGTGGATTCGGGCCAATGTGGTTTATGATGGACCCGAACCAACTAGTCGTTTTCGTTCTCATTGTGTCGCTGTTCATACTTTCTGCTAGCTCTCCAGAAACTTGAGTAACGGCTGCTTACCGCAGAACTCACTAGGTTGAAAGAAAGAGACGCTAGAAATTGAGTTCGATATACATAGCACGGTTATTTGACCGAATCATCTAATAAAATCAATCAATGTCTGATGAACTTATTTTATCCTTCGGGTCATTGGTGAAGATACGCTCTCACACTGGCCAGTACGATGCCATCGTCTGGCGCCATCACCCGACAATGGCTCGTGCTTGGGTGTGAGGGTTACCTCTCCCTTTCCCTCGCTGTCCGTTCCGATACGTGAGTGTCTCTATTGTTCAGTGATTTCTGTATTGAGCAGTCGGATTTCGGAAATCCGAATCGGAAACGGATAGCAGGTGCTGAGTTCCGCCAACACTGTCTAGCATCTTGGATCCAGACTGGCCGAATTGAACAGACCCCTTCAATATGGTCGGTCAAACTGTCGTAAACGGAGTGTGGTAACGGCTGTTATCTCCTCATTATTTTCATAACGACCAAGTCGAATCTATTCGTGTGAAAGATGCTCACGAAGCGGGTTTCGAAGGGTCATAGTAAAAGCCAGGTCGGAAAGATGAGAACTCAGTCAGCTGAGTTTGTCTGGGGAGTGGGAGCAACTTTTGTCGATTCAGGAGAAATATCGACGGGTCCATTAACGAATAGTGCATGGCCGATGAGGAGCACAGAGACGGTTGCACCGACAGGAACTGCAGCTGCCAATGAAAGCCCAGCAGCACTGACTGCGCCGGTAACACCAATCAATGCGAGTGGGATCAAGCCGAGAATGAGATCATAATATCCTGTCATAATCTATTCTATAAAATGGGGTGTAGGTACATAAGAGTTCTGCATAGCTACTCTTGAGGTTCTCTATTATCACTAAATAACCACTGAAAATCTTACCTATAACTTATGACGCTCAGATGGTCATCTTTTGTTTCAAAATTGATCAGCTGTCGGGACGTGCAACCTGATACCAACGGCTACGAATGTAAGTTACTACAATCAGCATTTGTGTTACCGGAACGCGTTTTATGCCTCCGTCCGATGCTCTAACTGCGCTCTCACAACTGGTCAAGGCAATTTCCCGACGCCATCATGCGACGCTCAAGGTTTGGCTGGTTGTGAGAGCCCTGCCAACGGCTTTCCTTGCCTTTCTGCGAGTAAGCGTTGGTGGAGACTGTGTTTTCGGAAAATCCAATCGGAAACGATTCAACTGGGCCACTGACGACCGGTACTCCGGGATCTGTTCGAGACTCATCTCGGAGAGAACGTTCTGGAGAGAGACGTACTGATTCGCTCCAAACTGACGGTAGCAGAACCTTGAGTCTTACTTCATAGTTGGTGGCCAGCACGACCAGTACTCACACTGATTTCCATCGACATTTCATCTATTGGAATATTCGGAAGCGACCCTGGCTTGCCTAAGAGTATCTCGGTTGTCGTGTTTACCTGTAATGAGCCAAACCAGCCAAATCACGACGGGATGTGACGAGTATCGCCGAGCGCTTCGACCAACTGATCAAGCAATCTTTGATCGACTCTTCGAGTATGCTCAGTTGCATACCGATCCCAGCACGGTCCACAAGCCATTGTTCGTCGAGACGCCCATTTTGATCTCGATGTTACTTGAACAGCAACTGCAGATCGATGATTTAGAAGACCGACTCGATCACGTCGAGGACGATTTGAACGGGCAGGGATGAGGTCATGGTGTACAAAATCGACTACGTCGACGGCGACGTCCTCACCTGGTCGGTAACTGAGACGGGGGTGGAGTGTGAAGTCGATGAATCGTATACACCGACGATCTACGTGTCCGTTCATGGTGACGGCGATTTTTCGACGGCACGTGCTGCACTCCGTGATCATCCTGCCGCTGTTCGGGTTGCTGTCGTCGACGAACGCGTGAGCTTTCGCCACGATCCTGAACAAGTGCTCCGGGTAAATGTCGTTGATCTCAAGGCGGTGAATTCAGTGGCACGAATGGTGAGTAAGTGGGGTTCGCCCGGTGAGTATCGCTGTTACAACATCGATTTCTCCCGAGAGTTTCGCTACTGTCTCGAAGGGGGGATTGACCCGCTGCCGACCCACGAACTCTCACAGATGCAGATTGCCGTCTCGGAGACAGAACTCGCGAGTGAGAGGGTTACCGAACTCACCATCGACGATGAGACAGTGACTGGGAGCGGCGAAGACGTGTTAACGGCATTGTCGAATCGAGTTGAGTCGGTTGATCCGGATGTACTTTTTCTGAATACCAGCGAGCTCATTCCTGTTCTCTTCCAGCAGGCCGATCGACTAGACGTAGAGTTCCAACTGGGTCGTCGGGCGGGGTGGCAGCAGTTGGCGGGCGAATCGACCTACGAGAGTTACGGCCAAGTCGGACATTCACCGGCACGGTACAATCTCCCCGGTCGGGTGATCATCGATGGCTCGAATACGTTCATGTGGAATCAGACGAACCTCGATGGCTGTCTGTATCTCGTGGAGCAGTCGGGCAAGCCATTGCAGGAGTTGGCATGGTCGTCGATCGGGAATATTCTGACTGGGATTCAGATACAGGAAGCACGGGAGCGAGATGTGCTTGTTCCATGGCGTTCGTGGCGTCACGAGAAGTTCAAGACGATGCGTCAATTGCACGACGCTGACCGGGGTGGGTTTACCCTTTCACCGGACGTCGGCTTGCACGAGGACGTCCACGAACTCGACTTCTCCTCGCTGTATCCGAATATCATCGTCACGCGGAACGTGAGTCCCGAGAAGATCCGGTGTGAGTGTCATTCTGGGAGGGAGGACGTGCCGGGCATTGGGTATTCGATTTGTGACGAACGGGGCTATCTTCCGGACGTGCTTGAGCCGTTGATCGAGGATCGGGATGCGATCAAAGCCGAAATTCGCGAGACAGAGGATGAAGAGCATCGCGATGAATTGGAAGGCCAATCGAGTGCGATCAAGTGGATTTTGGTGTCCTGTTTCGGCTACCAAGGATTCTCGAATGCGAAGTTCGGCCGTATCGAGTGCCATGAGGCGATCAACGCGTATGCTCGGGAGATTCTGTTAGAGACGAAAGCCGTGCTCGAGAAGAACGGGTGGCGGATTGTGCATGGGATCGTCGATAGCGTATGGGTGACGCCAATCCAAGGGGGAGGAACAGAGGTCGCTTTCGGAGCTTGTATCGGAGATTTCTGAAGAGGTGGAGATTCGACTCGAACATGAAGCGCACTACGACTGGATAGCGTTTGTGCCATTACGCGATTCAGATGCTGGTGCATTGACGAAGTACTTCGGGAAGGTCGCTGGTGAAGATGAGTACAAGTATCGAGGTATCGAGTGTCGTCAGCGGAGTACACCGTCGTATATCGATGATGCACAGAAAGCGTTGATTCGAGCGGTGGATGAGTATCGTGATCCAGAGGCGGTGTGTGAGGAATTACGGTCCTGGGTTGATCGGCTTGAGCGGGGAGCGGTCGATCCGAGCGAGTTGGTGATCATGAATCGGGTTTCGAATAAGAAGGAGGATTACACGCAGTCCACGCGGAGTGTGGCGGCACTGGAGCGGGCGGCGGATTTGGGGTTGGTGCGTGCGCCTGGTCAGAGCGTGTCGTATGTAGTGGTAGATGACGGGAAGCGCTCGCGGAAGCGAGTAAAGTTGGCGAGTGAGGAGGTAGATGAGTATGATATTGGATTCTATCGGGAGGTGTTGGTTCGTGCGGCAGCGAGTGTGTTATCGCCACTTGGGTGGCGTGAGAAACGCATTGAGCAGTTCCTCGCGAGTCATGTCGAAATTAGCCTCAAATCGTATCTCTAACGACCACAAGGTAGAGGCTGGCTCAGTTGTATACCCTTCTCTTCCACCGAACTAAAATCACGGCCTCGCTGGAAACTCTCCACCGATAACCGATTTCGACGGTCGTGCTGATCGCAAAACACGAAGGCCAGCCACGAGCGTCCACAGGAGATGGGTAGGTTGTTCAGTACACAGAAAACAGATTTCATATCAATACTGAACAGGTAGCCAACCAGTTCTCACCGCCATTCTGTCTGGAATTTATGTTATTTTATATACAGGAATTTGTAGGAGTCCGTCGTATCGAGTGCGAGTCGGTTGAGACAGTGCTGTGGGCACCACACGAGAGAACGAGAGACACTAACCATGAGTAACGAGACACACGACACGACGGCTGACACAGAATCGGATTCCAACCCGCTGCAGGCAACCCGCCGCACCGCGCTTCGCGGGGCAGGACTCACCAGCTTACTTGCGATGGGCATCGGCAGTGCCAGTGCCAGCCAGCCCCGGAACGAGATGTCTGCAGGTGACAGAACAGATTCCAGGGTGGCATCGATCGCAGAAGACGCGTACTTTTACGGCCTCCAGCAGGTCATCTTCTACGAGACGCGCTTCAATTACACGCAGAAGAAGGACAGCGACGTCTTCGTGGGGGTCAATCGGTTGTACTATCCCAACGAAGGCCGACCGATAACAGCCGACTTCACGGCTGTCGTCAGTCCGAATGCCACCACCTTGTACGGGCAGGGTTTCCTCGACCTGCAGGACGAACCCATCGTCATCGAGATGCCCGAGGTCACCGACCGGTACTTTTCGTTGGAGTTGATGGACCAGTACGGGATCTACCCCCTCTACGCCGGGAATCAGTTTAACGGCACCGACGCGCGGTCGTACCTGATTCTGCCAGACGGCTACGAGGGCGATATCCCGGGCGACTTCGCCGCGACCGATGTCGTCCAGGCACCGACGAAGACTCTGTTAACCGAAGTCCGGTACGCGCTGCGCGACTCCACGGACGAATCCGAAATCGCTTTCGTCAACGACCTGCATGAAAAGACGACTATTACCCCGCTCAGTGAGTGGCTCGCGAACGACCACTCGGGCGTGCCGCGGGCGGAACAGTCCGTCGTTCCCGGCGACTACGACACGGTGCCACGGATGGAGGACCTCACGACGCAGCAGGTCGAAAATCAGACTGCAGCGGATTTCTTCACCCTCCTCACCCTCGTCCTGAACGACCCGAGCATGTCGCTCATCGACGACTCACGAAAGGAGGCTGCAATGCTCGACCGGTTGCAAGAGGTCGGAATCGGCCCAGGACTGGAGTTCGAGTGGTCTGCCCTCGACAACGACGTACAGGAGGCACTGACCTGCGGGTTCGAGAACGGATTCGAGTGCGTCAGGACCACCGGTCAAGAGGGCTTGGTCGACATGAACGGCTGGCAAGTCCTTGCGCCGACGGGGGACTTCAGGACCGACTGGTTGGCCCGGGCCGTCATGGCCGACTTCGGCTATGCGGGCCCTGACTCACCCAAATCACACGTCGCTGGGTTTCGATTCACCGACGCGAGCGGCGACCCATTGGACGGGTCGACGCGATACACCATCACATTCGACCTCGACAACCTCCCACCGGTCACCGAGTTTTGGGAGGTTCCGATCTACGACGCGCAGGGCTACTTCGTCGAGAACGAACTCGACCGCTACAGTATTAACAGCTACATGCTCGAAGCAGGACTGTTGCACACAGAAGCCAACGAACTCGTCATCTACGTGCAACACGAGAAACCGGATGATTCCGAGAAGGTGCAAAACTGGCTGCCAGCCCCCGCCGGTGGCATGCGGTTTGCGGCTCGGTTCTACGGCCCCTACTGGTCGGTGGTCGACGGGTCTTACGACATGCCCGAGGTCGTCCCTGTGGAGGAGTGACCGACGCTCCACGGAGTCTCCTCGCACTCGGACGCGGGGAGGATAGCGATGAGTTCTAGCGGTATCGCAGTCCGGGAAAAGAGATCTCGAGTTGCCATCTCAGTTCGACGTGACATTTCAGATGACGAAAACGTGTTTGTCAGCGGACTTTTGGTAGTATGACCCAGGCTGCGGATTCCGTGCCCCTCCCCCCACCAAAATCGATTTCACGAATTGTTCTCCCTTCTATAGCGTTGTAATCCATGGTTCCCCCACCTGCGCTGTTATGATCGTCTGGTTTGAACGTCGAAAGCGACTGCCTACTCCTGGGGCCATACATCTGTTCTGTTTGTTTCTTCCCCGCTGATTGGCCCTCTCCTTGCTTCGTGACTCGAACAGTATACGACGGATCAGGACCATCGATCACGTAATATCCACGATTCGGATAGATATCCAGAGATAAACCGGATGACCACGAAACTTGGGGTCCTTTGATATAATTGCGGGTTACCGTCTCCGTCCCATCATCATGGTGCTTTACAACCTCTTTCTCACTATGGTCGACAAACGAATCACTAAACACTTTTTCTTGACTAAAAGAAATATGATCTCCATTATACCCACTATTCTTCATCTTATTAAAAAAGATGAAGCTCTTATTTACCAGCCAAAATCTCGTAGAACGCTCATTTTCGTCGATCTTCCTCCACGTGTAATCGTATGCATAATTGATCTCAACTTCGGGAACGTCTCTAAACGAGAGTGGTTTCGAGTGTTGCTGTCGTCGAGATCGTTGTCCTCCTGGTTCTCCTGTTAAAAATACGCCTGCCGCTCCGAACTGTTTCAGTGCCATTCGACGTGAAATCGGTATTTCGTGGTTCATTCTCTGCTTCCTCCAGTGAACAGGACGGCCAGTCTAACCCCCAATGGATGGAGTTTCGTGGTTCCGCTTCCACGGCGATGCGGATACGACGCGATTTCCAATAAATGAAATTAGAAATTAATATTCAAATCGTGGGAAGACGCTACCGGACATGACAGAGAATGTTTCTAGTTATCTAACAAATATTGTTTGGATTGTAAATGGAAAAAGACCAGCGTGGGTACGATTCCATGGAATGTATACGCAACTGTCGAGCGGTTTCTCACGGCTGAAATCCACCAGTCACCGACCGTTTATCCGACATCTCGTGTATAGGTTGCCCGATTTGCGTTTCAGGTCAGTCCTCCACGGCCGTTTCAGATTTTTCACTCGGTGCTCCCTGGGGTGACTCGGATGATTCGTCGGTCTCTGGCACTCGTCGTGGCAAGAACGTCGATGCGATAAGCAAGAGCAACACGAACAGGACGAGGAGTAGCAGTGCCGCCTGCTCAGCGTCGAACATCGCGGCCTTGAAGATGTCTTCAAGTAAGTGTCGTTGTGTAGGAATGAGTTGGTTCAGGAACTGCTGCTGTGTGGCTTCGGTTGCTGTTTCCGCTGCATCTTCGAGCGCGATCACCAACTCGTACCGCTGTTCCATCGAGACCGTCACATCCCGCACTTGCAGGACGCTGTCGACGACACTGCCGTAGAACCGTTCGAGCAGAACCGAACCGACGAGTGCCGTTCCCAGGGCGAACCCCATCGAACTGCCCGTTTGCAGAACGCCGGACGCCTCGGCGTAGTTCGCGGTCGGGACAGCGGACAACGTCATATTCATTATCTGCCCCATCAGGAGCCCGAGTCCGGTTCCGACGAGCGTCATTGGGACGATCATCCCGACAATCGTCTGAGAAGGCCCCGTCCCCCTGTACAACAGCATCAGTCCGAGGCCCATCACCACGATGCCGGCCTGGACGAGCGTCCTCGGCGAGAGGTACGCACGCCAGCCGGTCGTGAACGACGAGAAGACGAGCGTCGCGAGGGAGTACGGAAGCATCGCGACCCCGGCTTCGAAGGCGGTGTAGCCGAGCGCCGCTTGGAGGTAAACCGGGACGACGAACATGAACCCGGCCATGACAACCGAACGGAGACTGTACGTGACGACACCCGATACGAGACGTCCGTTCGTCAGCACGTCCAATGAAACGAGCGGCTCTCGCTCGGCGCGTTCCATCCGGCGTTCGTGCTGGACGAATGCGGCGAACGCAAGCAGTCCGACCCCGAGGAACCAGATCGTCGGCGACGTGCCGAACGGGTTGACCTGCACGTCGCCGACGAAAAACGGTCGCCTCACGAGTAGCCACCCGTACTTCCCGCTGAGAAGGAATCCCATGACGAGCGTCGACGCACCGACGATAGAGAGGACCGCCCCACCGACGTCCAGCGATCCGCGCGTTTCCTTCAGTCGCCCCGGTTGGAGATACCGGACGAAAAAGAGGGTCGCCGCCACAATAAGGAGCTGGAACGCGAACCCCCACCGCCAACTGGCGTAGGTCGTCAGTGACCCGCCGATGATTGGTCCGACGACCGCCCCGATCGCGCTCACGCCGGCCAACAGGCCGAGCGCCTTCGCACGGTCGTCCCCCTCGTAACTGACCATCAGTACAGTGTAGGTCAAGGGAAGTAATACGGCGGCCGCGATACCTTCGATGACCGACCAGCCGACGAAGAGCACGATGGGGTCCCAACTGATGGTCGCCAGTAGCGTCCCGACGCCATAGACGACCAGTGTGACTGCCGTCAGACGTCTGACATCGTACAGAGACGACAATTTGCCACCGGGAAGAACCAGTGCGGCTATCACCAGCGAGTAGAACGAAATCGCCCCCTGAACCACGGTGACCGTGGTGTCGAACTCCGCCACGATCGCGGGCACCGCCACGTTCATCAGAGCCGAATTGATACTCACAACGAACATTGAGAGGGTCACCGCGACCGCTGGCCCCCAGTATTGTAACCTCGTCTTCGGATCCGCAGTGAAAGGGGTACTCTCGTTGGAAGTAGACTCATCTGGGGCCATGCAGTGGTCTAACGCCTTTGACAATCAAAAAACATGGACGTGGTTAGTTACAGAGAAGTAAGACTCGCCTTGAAAGGCAGGAGGATGCCAATTCGGGTTGTCAGAGGCGGATAAGACAGGCTATCCGTTTGTTCCCCAACCAATCTAGAAGTTACGGCAATCTCTATCACCATTATCTCAGGATATTATGTAATATTGTCCTCATTACTTTAGGGAGTGCAGTCGTACCAGAGTGGGAGTTGGATGGGGCAGTGCTATTGAGCAACGATTGAGAGAATGAGAAACTTTGGCCATGAGCAACGAGACCCAAGACACACCGGCTGAAACGGACTACGAACTGCTACGGACAACACGGCGAACCGCGCTTCAAGGAGCGGGTCTCGCCGGATTACTCGCGATGGGTGTCGGCGGCGCCAGCGCCCAGCAAGAAACCTCTGGGACGACTACTCATCAGACGGGACGACAGACGGCAGAAAATAACGGCTCGATTCCAGTCGATTATACAAATTTCATTCGCGCACAAACAGATCGGTATTTCAAGAGTTACGCCGATTTGGGTGGATTCGGTGAGTTCTATCACTATCGAACGCCCGTTCCCATCGACGAGCAGGTCGTCGCGGTAGAGCATCGTGACGTGCTCCCCTCGATTGGGATCTTCGATCTGACCGAACCGGTCACCATTACAAAACCGGACACCGGTAATCGCTACCAGTCGATGCACGTCGTTGATCAAGACGGGTACACGAAGGCGGTCATCTACGAGCCTGGTGAGTACACATTGACGCGAGAGAAGATGGGGACACAGTACATTCAGGTCCGATTCCGTACGTTTGTTGACCCAACCAGCACTGCCGACATAAAGAAAGTCCAGAAACTACAAAATAAGATTGAGGTAAGTCAATCATCGTCCGGCACGTTAGCGCTTCCCGATTGGGATCAGGACTCGCTCGACAAAATCACCGGGGCGCTCAAAACAATTGCGAACACAAGGAACAGAATGCCGGAGTATGCATTTGGCGACGACGGCGGAGTTGATCCTGTCCAATTTTTCATCGGCTCCGGAATTTGGGGCGCACTGCCAGCGTCTGAAAACTTTTTCATCTATGAGTCTCCTCCGCAGAACGATGGCGAAACACCATATACTCTCACCTTTGATAATGTTCCCGCCGAGGCGTTCTGGGATATCAGCGTCTACAACAGCGATCTGTACTTCGAGAAGAACAAGTACGATGCGTACTCGATCAACAGCAAGAACGCAGAGCGGAACGCTGATGGCAGTATCACGATCCACTTCGGTGGCGACCCCAACCAGTCGAACTTCCTCTACACGCCAGACGGATGGATCTATTATGTCCGGCTCTACAAACCGTATGATGAAGTTCTCTACGGCTTCTATCAGTTCCCAAAGCCTCAGCTGGTGAAGTGACAGGCGATCAAGTCCGCTGTGATTGCCATAGCTTAGTGAATATCCGTGGGAGGATGCCAAGATGGCAGGTCGTCATTCCTAACTGAAACGGTTGTATAACCAGGCGACGGCGTATCCGGTCGTGAATCCGTCGAGAAGCGCCCAGACAGCCCCAATAACGAATCAAGATTGGACATATATTTTACCAGTTCTCACTGCCATTCTGGCTGGAATTTATGTTATTTTAGAGACAGGAATTTGTAGGAGTCTGCCGTATGGTGTGTGAGTCGGGAGAGGCAGTACTGTTGGGCACCGCACGAGAGAAGGGGGGACATGAGCCATGGACAAAGACACACACAACAAAACGGCTGAAACGGAATTTGAACCACTGCAGGCAACCCGTCGCACTGCACTTCGCGGGGCAGGCCTCGCCAGCTTGCTTGCGATGGGCGTCAGCAGTACCAGTGCTACCCAAGACACGCCGAGCCAGACCACGAAACACGCCCAGAAACAGACAGCAGACAAAACCGAGACGACCCCAGTGACATGGGCGAACTATCCACGCGCCAGCTGTCATGCTGTATTCCAGCTAAACGTCAACAAGGGCGGGTTCGGACAGTTCTATCACTATCGAAATCTCGGCCCCATTGATGAGCAGATTGCCCCCGAGGAGAATCGTGACACGCTCTACTCATTGGGGGTGTTCGATCTGACCGAGCCCGTCACCATCACCAAACCAGACAGCGGTGACCGATATCAGTCGATGAATGTACAGAATGAAGAACAATATGGGAAGATGTGTGTCTACGAACCTGGCCAGTACACGATCACACAAGATATGGTAGATAGTCGGTATGCTGGCGTCGAGATCCGCACATTTGTTGACCCAAACAATCCGGACGATCTGGAACAAGTTCGGAAACTCCAGGACGAGATTGCCGTGGATCAGTCATCAGCCGGGTCATTCGAGATTCCCAACTGGGATCGGCAATCGTTCGAAGAGATCAACAATGCGCTCAAAACAGTCGCGCTCACGGTAGACAACCTCTCGGACGCGTTTGGTGACGTCGGCGAGGTCGACCCCGTGAAATTTTTCATCGCCAGTACGGCAGGGTGGACCGGCGTTCCGGAGCCGTCGGAAGCAGTAGTCCTCACAGAGACACCCGCCCAGAACGACGG
>NZ_MEIH01000403.1:0-2743 GCF_001723155.1 Haladaptatus sp. W1 | reverse complement strand
TCACCGTGAACCTCGAGGCGATGGATATCGCCAACCGTGCTCAATAGTCGGGCATCGAGAGTGGTTGGGAAATTCACGACTGTTTTACAAAGTCGATCGGGGAGGTGTGAGTGACCGTCCAGTACTGGAGGTGAGTCTCATCAGCAGTTGACAATCGAATTAACTGTGATCGTTATCGGTTTCATCGACGCCTCTTGAAATGGCTTTGCGAGATCATCAGAATGAATTCGAGTCTGAGGCGTGGGTTTTGGGTGGAAAGTCGTCATTTGCTGTAGAACGTCTTGAGGCGTTGTCTAGTGGTTTATCCGCATTAGCAACGGGTAGGTATTGTGTCGTCAAACCCCATGTCTTGTGCAACTGTGTTGCAACATAGAATTAAGATCAGGGAAATCTCGTAGTGACCGCTGTACACTGCAAGCGGTCACTGATGGTGACATCCGAGAACGACAATCGGAATCATTTAAAGTTAATATTCAATCGAAGTTATTCAAGAATCACATCACGGAGCTACTCATCGCGACAGGAGATAGTCGAGTAGCCGTATCATCAGTGAAGGATGTGGTGGCCATGAAGGTCCACCCATCACCCTCAAAGCAGGGGAAATATCCCTGCTCCATGTCTGCTGCTCCGCGTGAAAGGACAGCAGATTGCTGTACGGGAGTGGGGTCTTAACTTGCAACTCTCGCGAGAGCCGAATTCCGATGACGTTCGTCGGGGACAGGCGCAGACACGATGGTGAGACAGCACAGGACAGTCAGCAGCAGATCAAGGAAGTGCTCGGCGACGAGCATTCGGGCGAGCAATTTGATGTGTTTCCGTCACCGCCGGACATTATTCGGCATTCCAATGTTGAACTAAGCAGAGTAACCATCTCCAGGATGCAGCGATCCCTCCTCTTTTCGGACTTCTCCTGGTTATCATCCTCGCAGGTTGTCTCGTGGCTTGGATTCGTGGTAGTAACGACGCCACAACAACAACGACGGGAATGGAAACACAGACGACCTCGATCGTAGCACGACCACAGCAGAACCGACTACTGCAACAATGACCACACAGAACCCCAGTCGGAGGCATGGACGCAGACGACGTATCTACGCAACCAACGACCGCGAATATTGATACTCCAGAGGATAGCGAGCGCTTCCAAGCGCGTGGACTAAAGTCGTCGATCGACGACGCTCGAGATCAATACGACGGAAGACCGAATCGTCGACTTGATCGGCGTGAGTGTTCCTGAGAGCGGTCCAATCCACACGAAGGCAGTTCGCTATACGAAGTCCCAAGTGGATCATCAAATCGTGACCGTCGTCTCTGATCCACAGGTGAACACAACAGATGACGGTCACATGCACCCGTACGTCTACATCGGCAATTTCATGTTCAACACGGATTTGGTCTGTATCGGCTACGCTCGCGTGCCAGACGGTCAGTTCAGCAAACGCCAGGAGTTCATGCGCAAACAACAGCAGGCCAAACAACGCGGCTATGGCCGCTGGAACACGACCACGACAGCAGCTTGATCACTCTCAGTTGACGAACGTTCTGTATTGGACATTTACTGCTCCATGGTGCAATAGGCAGACGTGGGTACATCTGCTACCGACAGAAGAACAGCACCGCTAGTCTTTACTAGGTGACTCCAAATGGTCGCGTTTGGAACATACCAGTACCCATAGATAGTACGATACAGCGATGAAGTGCGTATCTGTCCAATATGGTCGGAAAAACAGTGTCTACCGGTATTTTTTTTTGTTTGACGCCTCAGCATCGACTATGGCGGGGAACGAGCCACCTCCCGACGAGTGGGAGAACGATTCCAGTCAGTCCACCGGGGAGAGTGCTGCCGAGCGTGATCTCGACATCGATGTCTCGGAAGTTGTCCTCGAATTACAACCCGTATTCGAGGCGATTTCCCATCCACGACGACGCTACCTCGTCTATACCCTCGCCGAAGAAACCGAATGGTCACTCGATGACCTTGCGACCAAACTCGCTGCCTGGGAGACTGATACGAAAGAGGCGAACATCGCGACGCTCACGCGCCAGGGGATGTACACGTCGCTCTATCACTCTCATGTTCCGAAACTCGTCGACTTGGACGTGATCGAGTTTGATGCAGATACCGAGACGATCACGCCAGGTCCACATGCAGTGCAGGTGTTGACGGCGTTGGAGGGTGCCGGTGGCAGTCTCGACAATCGACAAGAAACACACGCTCGCAGCGAGTTCGACCGGGAGGACACTCGGTAACCCATGGCTGCCCAAAGAGGTATCACTGCCTCGGGCTCGACAGTACGATAGGATATTTTCACACGGAGGACGACAGATGACCACAAGTAATGACCAAACCGATGATGGCACCAAACTTGCACAGGACGGAAACGGACCCGACGATCCCGACATGGCGTTTATGACACAGGCCCATTACGAACGAGAGAGCCACCGCGATCTCACCACCGAAATCATGTTCGCAATCGCGGACGCCGCAGACGTTGCGCCCGTCGACATCAAAGATCCCCCGTTATACGAGTGTGTGGATATTGCCGCGATTGAAGACGGCTTCTTCGGCCGAAGGTCGCCGACAGACCCGTGATAGTGAGGGGAGTGTTTCCTTCCGATATAACCAGTATCACGTCGAGGTTGCGAGTGATGGGTGGATTACGGTGTCCGAGCCTACTGCGTACGGCGACTGTATTACCCGAGTATACTGATTCGGTGTACTCCGCAGGAGTTCTTCCCGAGT
>NZ_MEIH01000402.1:0-14137 GCF_001723155.1 Haladaptatus sp. W1 | reverse complement strand
GGTAATTTCCTGTGTATCGGCAGTCATCAATTCACGGCTCGCGTCATTCAGCCGTTCGAGAGACCTCTGTGTGTGTTTGCGATCGCTGATATCGTTGAATAGAATAGCGACCTTCCGTTTCTCAGGTTCACCGATGCGGAACGCATAGACATCATACCATCGTTCGTCCAGATATTTTGCTTCGTTCGTGAATCGCTCTGGCTCACCCGTTAGCGCGATTCGACCATACGTTTCGAACCAATGTTCCTCATGATGCGGTTCCAATTCCCGCATCAATTTGCCTTTCGCATCGACAAGCCCCGTTTGTTCTTCGAACACGGGGTTCGTTTCCAAAAAGCGGTAGTCCACCGGGTCCTCGTCCTCATCGAAGAGCACTTCGATTATACAATAACCCTCGTCAATTGATTCGAACAGCGTGCGATAGCGTTCCTCGCTCTCACGGAGGGCTTGTTCGGCGTTGGCGCGTTCGACGGCCGCCCACGTGCGTTCGGCTGTTTCTTCGACCATCGCGATTTCAGTGTCTGTCCACTCGCGAGGCGTAGATTGACCGACAGAGAACACGGCTACCAGTTGACCGTCCTTGACGAGTGGTACAAAGACGCTCGAGCGAAAGTCAAGCGCATCGAAGTTGTCGCGATCTGTAGCTGTGAGACGAGTATCTGTTAGCATGTCCGTGATGACGAGAGGATCACCATCGGACACTAATTTATGCACCTTCGGGAACTCCTCGAGCGTATACCGGCCAGTGATGCTGGCTCCCCCGTCTCGCCTGTAATCGCGGTGGACCACACCCGAGCCAACCTCGGCGTCGTACTGGTAGTAGTACGACAGACTGGCCTCTAGCTGTTCACCCAGCAGACGGCTGGCTGTAGCCTGGATTTCGACGGGATTGACTATCGAGCGGAGTTCGTCGGTCAGTTCGACACGGAAGGCATCCAGTACTGCTTGTTTCTGCAATTCTTCTTGGGCCTGTTTGTGCTTGGTGACTTCGACCGCGATGTTGAAGATCCCCTCAATCGAGCCATCCGTACCCGAAATCGGGCTAAAACTGTAGTCGATCCAGGTATTCTCGTTCGCTTCTCCGTCGTTGAAGGCCAGCAATGGTTTTCGTTTCTCTTCGGCGCCCGTTCCGGACATGACTGGCTCAAGCAGTGGCCCAATCGTTTTCCAGCGCTCTGCAAACACCTCTTGGGCAGGTTGTCCCAATGCGTCCGGATGTTTCTCGCCGATGAGCTTCCGCCATGCGTCGTTGTATAGGAGAGTGAAGTTACTTCCCCAGTAGATACCGATTGCTTCACTCGCACCCAGCATGATTTCGACTCCGACTCGCAGCTCCTGGGGCCATTTGTCTATCGGGCCTATCGATGTCTCGGCCCAATCCTTCTCGTGAATACGCTTTCCCATCTCACTACCGGACAGGATGTCAGTCATTGATTCGTATGAAGGAATTCCAGGTTCGTCGGTTCGGTGGAAATTCACTTCGTGGTCATGCTGGCGATCATACTCAGGAGGGGGCCGCCACCACACTCGCCCACGAGCGCCGACTTTCTTCGTTTCGATGGCACCCTCCTCAACGAGCGCGTCCAGTTTGTTGTAGATGGTTCGAGCCGTGCAGTCGAATTCGTCGGCGACCTCTGTGGTGGTCAGCGGTATACCTGGCGAACTGAGGGTATCGAATACCTTGAGCACAGTTGCAGAAGAGGGGGCATGTGAACTCATACCACAGTCTAGCCGCGGATGCATAAAACGATTCTGTCAAGAGAAATTGTCCAACACCGATTCTGAGATCGTAGAGATGGGAGAAATAAAAGGGTTCAATACCAGGGATTGAAAGAGGCGATGAGCAGCTACAAATCGCGCGCTTGGACGGTTTTGCGATCGTTTTCTTCGGCTCGTCGAGCAGCGTCCTCGAGAACGGAGGCGACTTCCTCATCAAGTGCAGCGTAGAAGTCGCTGGCCACATTCTGTCCTTCAAGCTGTTCTTTCACTGCCGCTTTGACAATCAAATCAGCCATACAAGCGTTCAGATGGTATAATACTACAAAGGAGCAATGCGAAATAGTCGAGGAAGGACCGCTACGTCGGGCCACTGACGACGAAATCCCACAGTGGTACACGAGTCAGCGTTTCCTGTTGTAATTGCTAGGTGGGAGGCGAATACGTTTGAGATAGAGTAGTGGTCTGCGCGTCTACGACTTACTTTCGGAGCGCAAGCGGTGTCGTGATTCGGCGACTAGATCGACGGGAATATCCCCAAATCCACAGGTACACGTACACATATTTATAGAATTGTAATAGTTTAGATCTAAGGCTGGATATCGGTCCACAAACATATGGTTGGAATAGTAACATGAATATGAGAGCCTAAGGTTGGATGAGTAACAAGAATGGGAAAGATATGGTGAAGTACAGCTTTTGGCAGTTTAAAGCCGTGAAAGGCTGCATTTATGATTTCGATCCAGCCTTAGAATCCTATGGCTGGATTTTATGGCCGGAAACCAGCCCTACGCAACTCTATACGATTTTAAAGCCGTCAAATCGGTCTGCGTACCTCCAAATTTGTCCAAAGTAATAGGGGGGTACGAACAAATGGAACGAGGATCAACACTTATGGGAAAGTCAAGAGAGCAAGACTGTATTGAACAGCTGTATTTTCACTATTTGAGAGCAGCGTTTGGGCAGTAGCTCGCTGATGATTATCGCCCTCGATAACGGAGACTGTCGGTTACCTACTGGACGGATCGACAAGGGAGGTCTTGTTAAGCGGTAGATGGGGGAGACAACTAGCGGATGGATTCGGACAGGCGAGCAGTCATTCGTTGGAACGGGCGATCGCTATCTGGCGAAAGGTAACACTCTCAAATAAAGAAGTCGCTCAGAGCGTGATCTGCTTAGTTGGATTCAAAAAATGCCTGTGAGACAGGCACTAAGGAAGTTGAAATAGCAATGTTCGTACAGCGCCACTATCGGTCAACAAGATCGTTCAACAGCTCTCGACCCTCAACAATCGATATCCGGTCTTCAACACCAATGGCTACCAAGACATCTCGAATCGCTTGTTCCGCAATCGTATCGCTCACGAGTACCGCAACGTGAGTTTGATCTTCAGTAACGTATTGATAGGCTAATCCGGCGAGAATAGTATCCGTTTTCTCGATCTCGTCTTCGGAGACGTCATCTGCGGAGAGACTCAACATCCGCCTTCGCGTTTTGTCGACGACTTCCGGAACACGAGGAGTTGAGAAGTCAATCCGACCTGGCTCTAACCACCCTGCATCTTGGGCTGCTCGCAATCGATCGCGTTGATAGGCGTATGCATCGGGGCTCTCACCCAACTCTGCAGCGACCTGTTCGGGAACAGTGACCGTGAGGTTTCGCTGGCGAACGAATCGCTCGAACGCTTGATATTTCTCGTTCGATGGTCCACCCATTGCGAATAGAACGCTACTGTCGATGATTGCGGTGCTGTCGCTCGGGATCTCCGCCCCTACCATTATTCTGCCTGCTCCAGATAGGGATCGTAGTCGGCCGCCTCTTCGACGACATCCTGTAGCGCAGTGAAGACGGTCATCCCTTCGACGGGGTGAACACCGAGTTTGGATGCCCCAGTCCGTTGTGTGAGTTCGCCATGCATGACCCGGAGCGTATAGTGGAGCGCCGCGGCCAGTTTGGCAATTCCCTGTCGCTCGACAAAGACGCGAATATCCTCCGAATCGTGCTGGCGGCCTATTGCGTCAATGAGGGTTGGTGTTGCAGTCACATCTCCATGCTCGGTCTCGATCTGGAGGCAAATGGGTTCGACGGTGACCATTGCTGGTGTTTCGTCATCGTGGCGTGACAGCACACCCATCTCTTCGAGTTGCCCAATGTATTTGTAGGTCGTCGAATGAGCCATGTCGAGATCCGTTTTGATCGTCTCGATTGGGACTGGCCCGTTTTGGAGAATGTAAATGTAGAGGCGGGCTAGTTGGGGTGTGTTCAGGAGTTCAGCGTAGGTGAGGAGGTCGTTGAATGTCTCCTCGTGGTTAGGAGTCGTCGAGATTTGGTCGTCCGTCGACATCACAATACATGTTCTATGGATAGTGTATTAACTCTTGGCCTGGGACAGAATGGTATCCAAAACCGGACGTCGGAAAATGCTCGGTAGCGATGTCGGCCGAGTGCTGTTGTGCCCGGTCAAGAGGGGCCGTCGATGCTTCGGGGGTATCGTCGGTCGCAGCGTTCGCGCTTTTCGTGAGCGTCCGTTGGTCGCTGATCGCCGAAACCGTCACTTTTCGTGCCTTAGAAAAGCCTGAAGCGTGAATTAGTTCGGCAGTTCCTTTCGTCCCGTTTGCACGCATGGCCAGCACGGGAAGCCACCGAGGCCGTGACAGTCGCAGTCGTCTGACTCGGCATATTCGTCCTCCGACGAGAAGGCATCGAGCGTCCCGTCGTCGGTCGCGTTTTCGACGGCGGCCATGTGTTTGCAGACAGCGTTGCGGTGGACGTGGTGCGGACACGTACAGGCCATCAGTTCGTGGGTCACGTCGTCGATGGAGACGGTGTACTGATGATCTACAGGCTTGTCGTGGCTCTTATTGACCACGTCGATAAGTCCAGGCTTCGATGCAGATAGAGACATGCAAAGGAAGACGAGGTACCCTGAATGGATATTGAACATGGCGAGGGGCGGAGCGAAGCACCTTCCATGGGCAGTTCATAATGGTATCTGATCACACAAATGAGTCGCACACATGCTGACGCAGACTCTCCTTGAGTAACTGCCACATTCTATACTAGACTGACACAGTAAGAAAATAGTGAATGAATTCTCACTTGTACGTTACAGGGATGTCGCAGATCGATACACTGCACCTAGAACCACTCCGTAGGCGAGGTGCCAGACGAGACTGGGAAGCGCGAACGTTGGCACGGCTGGTGCAGCAGGTACGCCGACGGCTTGGAGCCACAGTGGTAAGAGGAATGATCCAGTCACAACCCATAATACCACCCCGTAGATGGCTCCAAGCCCGACCATTGATCGTTCACTATCGGCGTATTTACGAAGCGATGTCAAGGTGATGAGTGCGACGAAGACGAGACCGAGAACCGCACTGTTGAAGAGATGAATGGTCCATCCAGCGATGGCACCTTGCTGGCCATATAAGGCAGGAATCACGGTTGTGAGCGCGTCTGGGCTCAAGAAAAGAAGAAGAATCCCCATCGCGATACCACCTGCGAGTCCGGCGACAACCCCTCCTAACCAAGGCTCTAACCGCTGGGTTGTTCGTTCAGCAGCCTCACGAGTTGTTGGTGTTTTTGCCCCCATATGGTACCATATGACACGGTCCAGTAAGCAGTTGTCGCCTTCTTCAAAGATGGGAGAACAGTGATTAGTCCGGCAGTTTCTTTCGTCCCGTTCGCACACACGGCCAACAGGGGAAGTCACCGAGGCCATCGCAGTCGCAGTCTTCGGGTTTGGTCTCATTGTCGTCCTCCGAAGGGAATGCGTTGAGCGTCCTGTCGTCGGTTGCATTTTCGACAGCGGCCATGTGCTTGCAGAAGGCGGTGCGGTGGACGTGGTGCGGGCATGTGCAGGCCATCAGTTCCTCGGTCACGTCGTCGATGGAGACCACGTATTGGTGGGCTGCGGGGTTCTCATGACTCTCGTTGGTGACTTGTACTAGTCCGGGGCATCGACGTCGGGGCGACATGGTTGTCGGGATTCTCATTGCTGCTATCCTCCTCGTCGGCAGTGCGCTCAGTTGGCAAGCGTTCCAACAGCAGCAAGCCTTCGACCAGATGGGCTCGATGATGGGGACGTCTATGGGTGCCGTCCATGGGACGAATCCGCTCTGGTACGTCCTCGGGACACTACTCATCTCCGCTGTCGTTGGTGGACTCTATCTCACTGTCCGTGACGATCTCCCGGTAGCGGGGGCAAATGACCAATCTCTGAACGAGTTATCGCGTGCGGCCGACAGAGAGATCGATAGCTCACCGGAGGACGACGTTCAATCGGATGACACGATTAACCCGGAGGAGCAGCCTCGAGCCCGCGTCCTCGATCACTTGCCAGACGACGAACGCCGGATCCTCGAACCAGTCCTCTCTTCGCCCGGTATCACACAGATCGAACTGCGGGATCGTTCGGACTTCTCGAAGAGCAAAGTGAGCCAGACGGTCAGTGCCCTCGAGAAGCGCGGCCTACTGTACCGCGAACGCCAGGGGCCGGACGTATCGCATCTATCCGAGCGTCGACTTGCAGCAGAATCAGGCGCACTAGCGATTGGTACGGAATTGTGAGGCGAAAGCCCCGCCCTTTAGGGCGGGGATGAACCCGACAAACGATGGTACAATCCACCGACGATAGCCAGTCCGAGTTTGAAACCCCTCAATTTTATGCAAGCTTCACCCGTACCATGTGGTGATGGTCTTCCCTACCTACGGTGCGACGGTTTCACCGTCTACTGGTCTTCGACCAGCGACTGTGGTGGGTAACAAAACCAGAACCACTCTGCCACGTCCTCGTAATGGAGACGCGAATGGCAGTACCCAACAGGCTGAATACCCTGTCGTGGAGGGAAGCGGTATTCCCGTTGAAGCGTCCAGCGCGTCTGGATGGGAAGGCCCCGTTGACAGGGCTGTACCCGTTGCAATGCACGTCCTCGGTCATAATTGGACGACTATTCTGTGATTGCGGTGAGAATCGGAACACTTAGTGGATGAGCATTAGCCTAGATTAGGACCGTTTGTGGAGGGTCATCACTCATATTTGATTCCTCGTATAGCCACTGGTGAGAAAGTTCCCATTCTTTGGCTAGTCTCTCAAATGACGGTGAAGCTGAAAAGACGTTCTTCGAGCCCCGACTACAATATCTAATTAACAGTCTGTTAGAACAGTAAAGAGATGACAGCGAGAAGAATAAAGACGATGACGAGCAATTTACCCACTTCCATTGAGAGCCCAGCAACCCCTCTGGCTCCGAATATTCCCGCGATAATCGCGAGAACGAAAAACCCGATTGCGAGTCCCAAGATTGCCATGGCACCATTATACGATAGCTATGCATTTAATCTTAACGTCTAATTATGTGCTAACCACCGACCTTTTCGATGTTCTCCAACCTAAATACTACAAGCGTGCCGTCGTCAGTCGCAATCTCGACAGCGGCCATGTGTTTGCAGACAGCGTTGCGGTGGACGTGGTGCGGGCAGATGCAGGCCATCAGTTTGTGGGTCACATCGTCGGTGGGGACTGTGTACTGGTGGTCCGCGGGATTCTCGTGGTTCTCGTTAGTAACGTCGATGAGTCCGGGGGCATCATCAAGCGTGCTGCAAAACGGCCAGCCCCATTCCATTAAGTGGTTAGATACACCCAGTAGGAAGTGCTTGTCACCAGAGTCTTAGAATGAGACTTCTTGTTACTCAATTCAGGGAATAAATAACTAAACTACTTACTGTGATCTACTTGAATACAACTAATGTCCGACGAAACTTCCTCAGAGGTCGATACGAACAGTTTCCCACTCCAGCAATCGCGGCGCACGCTCGTTCGACTCCTCGGTTCAGCAATTGCTATGGGAGCGATTTCTGGGTCTGCTGTTGGTGGTGGTGACAACAACGATAGAAAATGTACGGTTGCTAATCGCGAAGACAAGAGAAATGATTCCTTCGATTTGAATGGTCTGTCACTCTCCGATGACGAATTCCATCTTGAGTGGATGCAGTTCACGCCAACTATCGATGGTGAAACAAAGGAGATGTTCGCCATTGAGGGATTTGCGGCAACCATCAAGAACGATGAAGTCACTAGGATGGATGTCGATTCCATTGAGGTACACGAAGACCTTGAGAAAATCATCATGGAATCAGTCAGTTATCTCGCAGACGGGGACATCCCCGATGAATTCAATACTGCTCCAACTGCGATTCATGAGTATCTCGATCACATCGATACTCGGCACTTCGAGCATCTTCAGACAGTTATGGAAAAGGAAGGTGGTACGGACATGCTCGAACACCGCCTCCAGAACAACGTACCAATGGATGCAGACACTGAGGGGTACACTGGGGGATTCGTACTAATCTTAGTTCTTTTCATCCTGCTGGTCATCATCGGCGCAGGCTTTGGTTTGGGCGGTGGTTCTTCAGGGAGTTGAAACTAGAAAAAGGTGAAGCGGTGGTTCGTTCGGCAGTTCCGTCCGTCCCGTTCGCACGCACGGCCAGCACGGGAAGCCACCGAGGCTGTCACAGTCGCAGTTGTCTGGTTCGGACTCGTTGTCATCCTCCGACTGGAAGGCCTCAAGCGTTCCGTCGTCGATCGCGGTTTCCACGGCGGCCATGTGCTTGCAGAATGCGTTGTGGTGGACGTGATGCGGGCAGGTGCACGCCATCCCCTTCTCACTGGTTGCGACCCGCAGTTCGGTGGGCTCAAGAACGACCCCAAAATCGCCATCAAAGCCTGCTTCGAGGAGCGATTTTGTCCCAGGATCGGCAGTCTCCTCGCCTATCGCAGCGTGGACGACGATCGACCCGTCGAGATCACCTGCCTTAATCTCATCACGGAGGGTGTACGCCGTGAGCATGGCTATGGCAACTCCTGTCTTCATATCCACGCTGCCACGGCCGTATAGCCGTCCCTCGTCAATGACGCCATCATATGGCGGGTATGTCCACTCGTCGGGATCGCCAGCAGGGACGACGTCGAGATGACCGTTTAAGACCAGTGTCGGATCGCTAGTTCCGACTCGAGCACCGACCTGTGGTCGAGTGGCATCTGGCTCGGTAACCAGCGTCGTGTTGATCTCGTAGTGTTCGAACCAATCGCGAACATATTCAGCACAGGAACGTTCGTTCCCGGGTGGATTTTCGGATTCGATGCCGACCAGTGTAGCCGCAAGTGATGGGAGTTCTGTCGGGTAGTGGTCCGATTCGTCTAGGTCCTCACTCATGATCGGGGCTCCGACTCTTAGTTTCCTTCACCGCTTCGCAGTCGTACTTAGCGTCTAGAATTCCGGATACCCCCTCGTGGTTCGGATACGCGTCTCTGACCGGATCAAGATCATATGTCGCGCCGCAAAGTGGACATTCGAGGGTTTCAATGTGGTTGACTGCCATGTGTGAACACCTCACAGTCAAATCGTATTATAGTACCCCCTGCCATCGTCGGGGACATGCAGGTCAGGTAAGTATTCAAAAAACAGATCCTCTGGTCGTCGCGGCTCGAAAAGCATGGCCCGAATATCAAGAACATGGTCTCTATTTCTGCCAAGCGAATCGGTCGTTCAAACCTGTTGACCATCTCGCTTTTTACACCGATGGCGAAATCAAAACCGCTGTCCCGACAGTAACGGACGCTATCGAGAGTATCGAACTTACCGAAGACGCAGTTCGGAATCACGCCGACCTCTCGCAATCACAGCGGGATCAACTGCTTGAGGCCGTCAAACAGTTTCGCAGAGAGGGTTCCGAACGGTATAGTGAGACACAGAAAGTGATCTTCCTCCAGGATGGTATCGATCTTGAACGTCCCATCAAGAATGACAAAACAGCAAGCGACTCAGAGAGGACTGTTGCCTTCGTACAGGGCCATCGGTACGTCTCGCTTTCGAAATTAAGGACGAATCCCGAGTATACGACTGCGTTAGAGGAGGCGGACTAAAACAGAGTAGACCACGGTGAAGTCGTCTTGGGAATAGCGCTCTTCAGTCGGTCAAGAGCCTCGCTATCGTATGCTTCATCGACAGGATTCATGTTCCACAAACCTGATTCGCGGATTTTCTTACTTCGGCTGTATCCTCCGTGCGGGCGATTCAAAGAGGGTAGAATGAATCTAGCGAGAAATAAATGAATGTATAAATTGCCTCCGCACCAGCCACCATCAAACTCGGCAGTCAAACCACACATCTCAG
Organism: Haladaptatus sp. W1; assembly: GCF_001723155.1. Classification (NCBI taxonomy): domain Archaea; kingdom Methanobacteriati; phylum Methanobacteriota; class Halobacteria; order Halobacteriales; family Haladaptataceae; genus Haladaptatus; species Haladaptatus sp. W1. The sequence continues at coordinate 4,244 of NZ_MEIH01000402.1, read as the reverse complement.
AGAATCTCTTTAAATACCATTTCTTACTCCCCTGATCTAGTGCGAAATACAGATAATACTCGTCAGGCGATTTTCTCTCCATCCGCATTGGCTCTCCAGTGGGATGGTTTGGCTTCTCCGAACCGATCGATTGGGGTGCGACCCGCGACAGATCGAACTATCTATGTATCAGTGAAAATATTTATAAGCGACGCTACGCCGTCTGTTGGATTCGAAGGAAGCGTGATTAGAATAGGCGCTGCAGGCGCTCGTTTACTTGATAAACAATGTTATATTATTAAGCGCCGACTGTGTCGAGCAGACAATAACAATTAAGACAGTTTCAATGGTCTATAGATAGAGCAATTAGCGGTCGAATAGGCCTGGTCCCAATCATCGAAGATATGCCAACAAGAAAAAGTAGAATACTAGTAGTCATTGTAATCTGTCTATTACTGTTTCCAGCTGTCGTGAGCACTGTAACGTATGAACCAGTAGTAGACATCTCCAGCGCCCAAGGAGTCCCGGACAGGATACCTGCTGAGGACATCACGTTCGTAACTGCACAAGGCAAGGAGTTCTCCTCAACACAGGCTCAGCTCGTCGCCTTTAGTACGAAAACTAAGGAACCGGTATGGGTCCACAAAAAATACGATCGATATCTCGACGTCGATCCACTCGATGAGAACCGACTCTTGGTCGTCGCACGAAGCGGTGACGAAGATCTCCCCATCTTCTCTAAGAAGGTGTCGTACTTTGCAGTCATAATAAATTGGCGGACTGGCGAGACGATTCGTCGATTTCCCGTCCCACCGGCGACTCACGACGTCGACTATATCCACGGAGAGGACTATGCGGTTGCAGACCTCAGGCACAGTCGCGCGTACGTGTACAATGCCTCGGAAAAGAAGATAGTCTGGGAATATCGATTCCGTAAACACTTCCCCAAAAGTGCAGGAGGGGAATGGGTGGATATACTCACCTCAATGACATCGATGTGGTCGATAACGGGTCCGCGTTTCTCCTGAGCCCGCGAAATTTTGACCGAGTGATGCTGGTTGACCGAGCGACGAAGAAGATCAGGTGGACGCTCGGTGAGGAAGACAACTACAGTATTCTCAACGAACAGCACAATCCAGTCATCCTTTCACAGGATCCACTCACACTCCTCGTTGCCGATAGCGAAAATGACCGCGTCATTGAATACCGCCGGACGAACGAAGGCTGGACACAGGACTGGGCCTACACTAACCTGAGCTGGCCTCGTGATGCCGATAGACTACCGAACGGAAACACGATGATCGTCGATAGTAACAACCAACGAGCACTCGTTGTAACACCTGGAGGGACGACTGTCTGGTCTGTCCACATTCCCTTTGAGCCATATGATATTGAGCGCCCGGTCTATGGCGACGAGCCAGCAGATCTAACAATGCGTGAGATTGGGAACCCAAGTGTGAATGCACAGGCAGAGAAACAGGATTTGAGTCTTTTTCGCGCCGTAGGGGGAATTAGTGATGTATATGACTCGGCGTACACCACGAGTCAATGGATCCTCCCTCCCGGTATCGGACAGCTAGAATTCGGTCTTATGCTGATGGCAGGAGTGCTTGCTGTAATCTGGGCAGCCATCGAAGCTTATGGTGCCATACTTCGATTCGTGTCGTCAGGAACTCTCTGAACGTGATCGTAACAACTGTGCATCACAAATCGTTCATCCATTGAACGAAATATGACTGACCGTATATTGTATATAAATACAGTATTTAGATATAGCATCACCTTGAAAAGGAGAGTGATAACAGATCACCACTCTTGAGATAGTGTTCGTCACGAAGCGAGATAACGATCGAATTCGGGCGATTCGATGGAAAGACTGAAATTGTCTCGATCCACTCCTCAGATTCGAGAATCGATGCTATTTCTCGCAACAAAGCACGATTTGGTGTCCGCTTTCGATTCCCGTTGACCACACTCAAACTTATCCATTGACTGGAGCCGAGGATGTCCGAGCACCCGGCAAACATACCGAGACTCGTCGTGGCCAATGCCGATGTGAGAAACTGTCGTCGTGATCTGTTGGTCATAAAATAGGATAATTAACTGGCTGTCTCAGCAGTCGTCTTGTGAATCGTCTTCAGTGGACGAGTCGTCCGAAGCGGAGTCTTCGGTCGTTTCATCCGACGTGGACTCTTCCGAGTCGGATTCTGTCGTGGTATCCTCCTCTTCTGTAGCGGTTGTATCATCTGGTTCTGGAATGGTTCGCGTTGCATTCTCATCTGCAACAATTTCGCTACATGATGGCTCAGTCGTAGTCTCACCAATCGCATACAGCGATGCACCGCTAGCGATCGGGTCGTTTATGCCAATAAACACACGCTCCTCACCAACAGACGGGTCTGTGGGGGTGAAATAATCACCACTTGCAAACGCATAACTCCACTTTTCAGCGCCTGTTTCCGAGTCAAGCGCGTAAACGATTATTTTTGGCTGGTAAGGTGGGTTGTCAACAGTTTCGGGACATGCATAATAACGAGCGGAGACATACACACAATTACTAGCTACAGATGGTGCAGCTTCTAATTGTGCTGGAGTTTCAAACCGCCACGCAAATGCTCCAGTTTCTCGATCAAATGCATAGACTGTTCCTATTCCCATCTCTACATCATTAATAGATGTGGAATTGTATGATGAGTCGTATGCTCCCCGTGTGAAACAGTAAAGGTGTGAGCCATCAACAGCAGGAGCACTAATCATCGGACTGTCTCCTCCACCTTGTATTGGAACTTCGCTACGCCAGCAAACACCTCCATCATTAGCTGAGAGCGCCCATGCAAATCGAGTGTTCGAATCCCGATCTTCGAAACCGGTCAGGAACAGCGTCTCAGAAGTGACCGCAGTATAGAATCCATACGCAGGAGACTCAGTACGCCACAATTCGGCACCTGTTGCAATACTTCGTGCGATAATCCAGTCGTTGTATTCGTTGTTGGGATTTTCTAACCGTGAGTATACTACGTTATCGGCGACACCGATCACGATTTCATCCGTATCTGTTGTCCAGAGTGTTTCACCGGTGGTCGCATCCAAGGTATGGGTTCCTACGAAGACGCGATTCGAAGCGACTTCGAGACGACCCTGGTCGAGAATGTCTTCCCGCCACCAGCTGAGATCACCTGAGTTTGCGTCAAGAGCGTAGACACCACCAGATATCCAATTGTGTTCTGGACTTGGTTTGGCTGTAAAATAGAGTGTTCCATTATCATAAACGGGTGCGTGCCTTGCCCACCCAATTGGATCCTGCTCTTCTGAATCAGGATCTCGGTTTGCTCGTGACCACTTCAACTCGCCCGTTTCGATATCATAAGCTACTATTTCCCCGATCCATGGTCGATCGTCGATGAGTACGCCGGTGTAAACAGTTCCATTTGCAATTGTTGGACTGTCGGAGTACCACGAACTTGCTCGTTGCGTCCACTCTTTGATCCCATACGGACCGGTGGGGCCAATTGTGGATGCTCTTCCTGTTCTTCCTGCATCTCCGCGAGCTCCGTTCCACGAGACGGTGTCCTTACTCGTCTGCTCTGATGCCATTGCAGATGTCATGTACTTTGATCCAAAGCCGAGTGCAGCCGCTCCCCCAATCGTCTGTAATAACACACGTCGGTTCATTTTAGACGGGGTTGTAATTACTGATTCGTGTAATAAGCTTTCTGCTGGGGAATATGGTGTATTTGGGTGTCACCAGGAACACAGGGGTTGTTGGAGAATCCCTGGAAATCCGTTGACGCTGATCTCCTCCAATATTCTCGACCACTGTATCCGAATACTATCAATTATTTACTTCGAAACGAATTTAAAAAGATCAAACGAAGGAATATACAGATCCAATAGATTTCTGTCTCACAAGCTCTATGAGGTCACTCTTTGAGAGTGGCTCAATATCGACATGCCGCCCATCAACCGTGTAGAAGATACTTGCCGTCACGTCTCGCTCTGGGAACCACTCTGAGAGCACGTGATAGTAGACGCTCAGCTGCTTGCGATATTCTGTTTCAACAATCCGACTAAGGTCCGTTTTGAAGTCGATGATCTCCACCGTCGCAGGACGGATATGAACGAGGTCGATGATTCCATAGATGGTAACTCGTCCGCCATCAACCGTCAATGGCAGATACGCATCCTCTTCAACACGTAGTTCACCGTCTAATGAGTCGATAAAGCGCTTGATGTGACGCTCATCGTCGTTCGCTGGTTCGACAGCG
>NZ_MEIH01000401.1:0-36973 GCF_001723155.1 Haladaptatus sp. W1 | reverse complement strand
GAGCGACCAGATGGCGAGGCTGCTCGCGCCGACGCGAGCGAAGGCCGTCCGGTCGCTCGCCACGGTCTGCACGTCTCCGGTGAACCGCTCGACGATGCCCGCGATGTGATTCGCGTAGGAGTCCGAACTGATCTTCGTCACGAACGAGCGGACGAAGTTGCTGTCGGAGCGGGCGCTGGCCACGATGATGCCGACCGCCGCGATGGCGGCGACGCCGACACCCGCCGCGACGTAGACCGCGGTTCGTGCGGCCTCGGCGTGCTGTGCGCCGGTGACGGCCTGCACGATGTCGGCCGCCTGTCCCGTCACGGTCAGTCCGATGAGGACGACCCCGGCGAGGACGGTTATCGTCAGCAGGTCGAAGACCCGTTCGACCGCGAGCGATGCGAAGCCGGACGGGTACGGGATGTTGCGGCGGGCCTTCATCACGTAGGCGCGCACGCCGTCACCGAGTCGGGCGGGGAACACGAGGTTCCCGGTCTGGCTGATGAATATCGCGCCCGTGAGGAACCCGACGCTTTCCGTGAAGCCGAGTTCTTCGAGGATGTCCTTGTACCGCGCACCGCGAAGCGGCCAGGAGAAGACGTAAATCACGGCCGCGGCACCGACGAGCGCGAGGTTCGCACTCTCCATCTGAGTGAGGACTTTTCCCAGCGGGAGGTATTTCCCCATCAGCACGACGGCGATGATGGTCAACAGGACGCCGACGGCCATGGAGACGCTCCGGGTGATACGCGGTTCGACGGAGAACTCCCACCAGCAGCGACCGATTTGGCTCCCCATCCCGAACACGTCCCGAACGAGGTCCACCTTCGTGTCGCCCTTCGGCGTCCAGTCCACCGAGAACTCCTTGATTTCGTATCCCTTGCGCTGTGCGCGAACGAGGACTTCCGTGTCCCAGAACCAGTGTTTGTCCTCGACGTCGGCCAGCACGTCGAGCAGGGCGGTCCGGTCGAACGCTTTGAACCCGCACTGGTGGTCCCGCAGGTCGGAACGCAGGAACAGTCGTGTCAGGCCGTTGAATCCGCGACTCGCAATGTCACGTTTCGCCGGACGGTCGGCGACGTTTTCGGGCATCCAACGCGACCCCGTGGCGAAGTCGTACTCGCCGGAGCGAACGCTCTCGACCAACTCCTCCAAGTGTCGCATGTCCGTCGCCAAGTCCGTATCGAAGTAGACCAGCGTCTCCCCGTTCGCGGACTCGAACGCCCGATTCAGTGCTCCCCCACGCCCTAACCGTTCGTCGCTGTGAAAGTGGCGGACGCGCTCGTCTTGCTCCGCCATTCGGTCCGCGATTTCCGGCGTCCGGTCGTCACAGCCATCTTCAGCAACGATTACCTCGAAGCTATTTGGAGGGAGAAACGATTCCAATGTGTCGAGAGTCGTCTCGACGGTGTTCTCTATCGTCGCCTCCTCGTTGTACGACGGAAGGACGACGCTCACCTCTACAGAACCACCGCTCATTATGAAACTGTCTCACCCTCGCACCGTAAGTAGCTTCTGGGCCATGACTGTCAGGATTGCACGTGCGAACCCGCTTACAACCGAGCGTTAACCAACCGTACCAACCACCCCCACGGGAGGAATTATATTCACAAGGATTGAAGAGGAAATCACAAGACGGCGTTGCGTTAACCACTCGTACCAAACCCACTAAGGTCGTATCCTCCCACTATAGGAGTATGAGCACCACCACTGCTGGCACGACCACGCTTACTGACAAACAACAGCGTATCCTCCGGTACCTTCGTGAAAACGGGACGACAAAAACGTACTTCAAATCGCGGCTCATCGGCGACGAACTCGGACTCACCGCGAAGGAAGTCGGCACGAACATGACCGCCATCGCGGAAGGAAACTTCGACGTCGAAGTCGAGAAGTGGGGGTACTCCTCCTCGACGACGTGGAAAGTCAGCGCCTGAGCGAGAACGCGTCGCCCCAGTGGGTTTCATCGCCGATATCGTCGGAACTGTCATCCATCCGTTTCGTCGAACCTGCTTTTATCGGCACGATTTTACCGGCATTGATACGGTCGTCTAGTCGGTTCTTCGTCACATCTCGAACCAATCAAACGGACGGAGATGTTCGAGAGTCGAACGGAAACGTCGGATTTCACGGGTCGAACGAAATCAGATTCGCCGCCTCGCCCGCGAACTGTTCCGCGTTCGCGTCGAAGGAGTCAGCGTACCGAACGAGCAGAGTGATGAGCGTCTCCGGGTGACGAACGGCGTACCCGTCTTCACGCGAGAGCAGTCCCTTCTCGTCCAAATCGGCGGCGTACTTGCTCACCGTGGGCCGCGAAACGTCGAGGGCGGCCGCGAGGTCGCCGCCGGTGGCGTCGGGGGTGCGGAGGAGTTCTATCAGCATGCCCCGCGGGGTGTCGCGCCGGAGGTAACTCAACGCGACCTGCTCGAACGCGGAGAACTTCCCGGCGGGGAAAAACCGCCTGTAATCGCCGTCCCGGTGACTCTCGACGACGCCGAGTTCGACGAGCTGTCGCAAGTGATGTTGCGTCTCGCCGGTTCCGAGTTGGAGGTCGTCGCGTACCTTCGAAAAGTGTGCGCCCGGTGTCGTCGTGACGTAGCCCGCAATCGCGTCGCGGGCTTCGCTTCGCTCGCCGCTGTGATTCCCATCAGCGAGCTTCGTCAATGGCGTTGCCGCTCCCAAAACCGCGAAACGGCGGAGCGTCGCACGCTTATTTTCATCGACGTTCCCGGGCTGAACCATCTACACATCCGTACAACTGGGGAACGTAAAACAGCTTCGCTTGACAGACAGTTACAATGACCGAACGGTCGGACCGAAAACGAGTCGGACGGTGGAGGACTGTTATTCGACTTCGGTTTCGAGTTCGCTTTCGGACTCCGAGTCGGACGATTCTGCTTGGCCGGACTTCATCTCGGCGTCCATCTCCGAGATAACTTCGTCGGCGCTCTTGATGTTCGCCTTGTCTTCGCCTTCCTTGATGGCCTGTGCTTCCTTTTCCATCGCTTCGACGTCCATCTCGGCTTCCTCGTCTATCTGGCCGAGGATTTCATCGATGTCGTCAAGTCCGAGTAGTTCGCGGGTCTCGGAATCGAAGTCGAGGCTTTCCAAGTCCTGCTTGCCGTCGATGGCGACGTCGCTGCCGGTGAGGTGTTTGCCGTAGCGGCCGACGAGCGAGGAGAGCTCCTGCGGCAGGACGAACGTCGTGGACTCGCCCTCGCCGATGGCTTGGAGCGTCTCCATCCCCTTCTCGATGACGGCGCGTTCGCCCATCGATTCGGCGGATTTCGCGCGAAGCACGGTGGAAACTGCGTCACCCTGCGCTTCAAGGATCTGGCTCTGTTTCTCACCTTGCGCGCGGATGATGTTGGACTGCTTGTCACCCTCCGCTTTCTCGATGGCGCTCCGTCGTTCACCTTGCGCTTCGAGAATCATGGCGCGGCGCTTCCGTTCGGCGCTGGTCTGTTGCTCCATCGCCTGCTGGACGTCCTTGGACGGGTTGACTTCACGGACTTCGACGCTCTCGACGCGAATCCCCCACTCGTCCGTGGGTTCGTCGAGTTCGCGGCGGATTTTCGCGTTGATCTCTTGGCGCTTGTTGAGCGTGTCGTCGAGTTCCATGTCACCGAGAACGGCACGGAGCGTCGTTTGGGCGAGGTTCGAGACGGCGCGTTTGTAATCCTCGACTTCGAGGAACGCCTTCTTCGCGTCCATCACCTTGATGTAGACCACGGCGTCGGCGGTCACGGGCGAGTTGTCGCGCGTGATGGCTTCCTGGCGCGGCACGTCGAGCGTCTGTGTCCGCATATCGAAGCGATAGGTTTTGCTAACGAACGGCGGAACGAAGTTGATACCCGGTTCGAGGAGTTTGCGGTACTCACCGAAGACGGTCAGCGCTCGCTTTTCCGTCGCTTGAACGATTTCGACTGCCTGCCAGATGGTGACGACGGCGAGCAGTAACAACAGCAGTGCGACTATCATAAAGCCCCCAGTCATGGGAGCGCTCTGCAGGGGTATTGTGGGCAGCATTACGTTCGGATGTTGGGAGAGATACTTGTTAAGTATTCTGCTACTTTATCCCATATTATTCGACACGAAAGGGAGAGATAATTACAGTTCTTCCGTCTCCTTCTCTTTGCCGGCTCGCTCGCGTGCGAGTTCGCGGTCGATGGCGTCCTCGATGAAATCGATGGGTTCGACCTTGACGACGTTACCGCCGCCGGGGTCGATGACCATCACTTCCGTCCCCTCGGGGATTTCACCGTCCATCGACCGAGCGGCGAAGTAGGGGTTGAAGCCGCCGCTTTCCAGTTTCACCTGTCCGCCCGAGCGCGTGACGCGTTCGGTGACGTGACCGGTCGTTCCTTTCAGCGAATCGGAGTCCTTCGTTCGACCGGAGCCTTTGCCACCGTACAGGTCGAGGTTCCGATAGCCGTAGAACGCGAGCGCGCCGAACGCGAGAACGAGGAACGAGAGCACGAACGGCTGGGCGAGCGGCGGAAAGAGGAGGGCGAGCAATCCGGCGAGGAGGAGGGCGATACCGACCACGATGAAATGTGCACCGGGGATGAGCGCCTCCGCGAACGCGAGCCCTGCACCCGCGATGACGAGTAAAAGCGCAAGCGAATCGAAGGGCGATGCCATGGGTGGGCCTTGGTGTCGAACGATTAAGGGTTTGTGGGTTAGGCGACGCCGGTGACGTGGAGAAACATGAAGACGACAGTCAGAACACCGAGCAGCACGAACAGCACGTTCTCTGCCGAAGGGGACCCCGGTTCGAGAGGTTCGCTCTCGGCGAAAACGTCGGGAGACGCATCGTCGGCATCCTCACCAACATCGTCCACGTCGTACTTCCAGTCGGACATACGTCAGGATACGGGTCCGGTGACCAAAAGGCTGGCTACGAGCGGTCGTACGAGCGAACGTCGCCGTCGTACACGACGCCGCGTTCCGCATCGAGGGTGATCTCGTCGCCGTCGCTGACGGTCGGGCCGAGCGGCGCGCCGCTTATCATCGGAATCTCCAGTTCGCGCGCGATCAAGGCTGGATAGCCGGTCATCCCCGGACGGGAATCCACGATACCGGCGAGGCGTGAGGTATCGCCGGTGAACTCGCCGTCGAAATCCGGTTCGAGGACGAGGATGCCCCCCGACGGAACCTCCGAGAGGTCGCCGGTCGAAGACCGCACCGCCGGTCCCACGGTTTGCCCGCGAACCACACTCCGCCCCGTCGCGATGGTTTCCGCGGCGACGTGCACCTTCAACATGTTCGCCGTATCCGAGCCGTCGAGTTCGCTCATCATGCCCGAGAGGACGACGACCGTGTCACCGCTCTCCGCGACACCGGCGTCGAGCGCGGCCTGCACGCCGTCCTCCACGATGGTTTCGACGCTGTGGCCGAGGTCGGTGTACTGGGCGTTGACGCCCCACGAGAGGGCGAGTTTCCGTCGAACTCTGTCGTTCGGCGTCGTCGCCACGACCGGCACGCCGGGGCGGAACTTCGCCACCTTCAGCGCGGTGTACCCGGATTCGCTGGCGGCGACCACCGCGCTCGCGCCGATGTCGCGGGCGAGGTAGCGGGCCGAGCGAGCGATGGCGTCGGTGCGCGTGTCGTCGCTCATCGGGACGCGCTGTTCGAGCGTCTCGTCGTACTCATCGCTCTCCTCGACCTCACGGACGATGCGGTCCATCGTCTCCACGACGCGAATCGGATGGTCGCCGATGGCCGTCTCACCGGAGAGCATCACGGCGTCGGTCCCGTCGAGGACGGCGTTCGCCACGTCGGACGCCTCCGCCCTCGTCGGCCGTCGGGAGTGGACCATCGAGTCCAACATCTCCGTCGCGGTGATAACCGGAACTCCGGCCTGCTGGCACGTCCTGATGATGCGCTTTTGAATCATCGGCACGTCCTCCATCGGACACTCGACGCCGAGGTCGCCGCGGGCGACCATCACGCCGTAGGCCGCGTCCACGATTTCGTCCAGGTTATCGACCGCACCGCGCCGCTCGATTTTGGCGATGATGGGAATGTCGGCACCGAACTCCTCCAGTACCTTGCTGACCTCGTACACGTCGTCAGCGTCGCGGACGAAACTCGCGGCGACGAAATCGGCACCCTTCTCGGCCGCGAGACGGAGGTCCTCGCGGTCCTTCTCCGTGACGACGCTCAGTCCGAGTTCGACGCCGGGGACGTTGACGCCTTTCCGACTGCTCAACTCGCCGCCGCTCACGACGTGCGCGACGACGGCATCGTCCTCGACACCCTCGACTTCCGTCTCGATTCGGCCGTCGTCCAAAAGAACGGCGTCGCCGGGTTGGGCGTTCGAGATGGATACCGAGAGGCCGACCTCCTCCGGCGTCGCGTCGTCGCCCTCCACGAACCGGACGGTCGAACCGGTTTCGAGGGTGATGGGTTCGTCCACTTCGGCGGTTCGAATCTCCGGTCCTTGCAGGTCGAGCATGGCCGAAAGCGGGTTTTCGGTCGCTTCGTCGACGCGGCGAATCGTGTCGATGAGTTCGGCTCGGTCCTCGCGCGAGCCGTGGCTCGCGTTCACCCGCGCGACGGTCATACCGGCGTTTGCGAGTTCTCGGACCGTGCTCCGGGAATCGGACGCGGGTCCGAGGGTACAGACGATTTTCGCGTTTCTCATGCGCGATGATTGGTGCGTGCCCCCAAAAAAACCCTACAGTTAACTCGCGCCCGAGTTCAAACGGCGACGCGTCCGGCCACAATCGATATTTGTGTTGCCTTCAAAGCGGGAAAATATGTCGACGTACGCCTCGCTCGTCACCGTCGAACGGGACTACCAGAACGTACAGGAACTCGCATCGATTTGGGGGGACGTCCGAAGCGAACTGGAAACCCACAGCGCGACGCTCGAATCGACGTACGCAATCCTCGGGGAGTACGATTTCCTCCTCGTCATCGACGCCGAGGACCGTGACGCCGCGTACCGAGCGTCGCTGTGCATCGAACGCTACGGCCTCGACATGCAGACGATGGAAATAATTCCGATGGAGGACTTCGCAACGCTCGTAGACGACCTCTAAACCGCGACTACTTGATTTTCGTGCCCGGTTCGGCGTCGGCGTGGGTCGTCAACAGGTCGGCCTCCTCGCCCGCCGCCAGCACCATGCCGTTGCTCTCGACGCCGAACAGTTCGGCCTTTTCGAGGTTGGCGACGACGACGATTTTCTTCCCTTCGAGGTCCTCCACGTCGTGGAGTTGTTTGAGACCGGCGACTATCTGCCGGGTTTCGGGGCCGATATCGACTTCGAGTCGAAGGAGGGCGTCGGCACCCTCTATCGGTTCCGCCGACTCGATGCGGCCGACACGGAGGTCGAGGTCTTGGAATTCGTCGAAGCTGATTCGGTCGTCCGAGATGGGTTTGTGGTCACTCACGTGTTCGTCGTCGGCTTCGTCCTCGTCCGACGTAGCCGCTTCGATGCGTTCGTCGAGCGTTTCGTTCAGTTCCTCGACGCGCTCGTCCTCGATTTTGGCGAACAGTTCGTCGGGTTCGCCGAAGTCGCCGCGCGGCGCGGCGAGCGCGTCCGCGACGACGGTCTCGTGCACCGAGCCGTCCTCTCCGAGTTGCGCCCAGAGGATTTCGGCTTTACCGGGGAGAATCGGCTCGAGGAGCACGGCGAGCGCCTTCGACAGCTGCACGCAGTCGTAGATGACCTGTTCGGCCCGTTCGGGGTCCTCGTCGGTCAGCTTCCACGGTTCGTTGCGCTGGATGTACTCGTTGCCGAACGCGGCGAGCGCGGTCGCGGCGTCGCCGAGGTCCTTGATGGAGTAGTCGTTGACCGCCGCGGTGAACTCGTCTATCGCGTCTTCGATTCGCTCGCGCACCTCGTCGCTCGTCTCGGCGTCCGGCGCGCCGTCGTAGTTCCGCGCCGCGAACAGCAGGCTCCGGTAGACGAAGTTGCCGACCGTGCCGACGAGTTCGCCGTTGACGCGCTCCTGGAAGCGGTCCCACGAGAAGTCCACGTCCTGCTGGAAGCCGCCGTTGGTGGCGAGATAGTAGCGCAAGAGGTCCGGGGCGAAGCCCTCGTCCAGATAGTCGTCGGCCCAGACGGCGCGGTTGCGACTCGTCGAGAAGCCCTTGCCATTCAGGTTGACGAAGCCGCTCGCCATGACGGCGCGAGGTTCGTTGTACTCGGCGACGTGGAGCATCGCGGGCCAGAAGACGGTGTGGTGCTGGATGATATCGCGGCCGATGATGTGGACGATTTCGCCCGCGTCCTTCCACGGTTCCTCCCAGTCGTAGGTGTCCGCACCCACGCGTTCGGTGTACTGCTTCGTGCTGGCGATGTACTCGATGGGTGCATCGACCCAGACGTAGAGCACCAAATCCTCCGCACCATCATCCTCGCCGGGGTAGTCGATGCCCCAGTCCATGTCGCGGGAGATACACCAGTCCTGTAGTTCGCCCTCTATCCACTCGCGGGGCTGGTTCTTCGCGTTGCTCGTCCCTTCGAGGCGGTCGATGAACCCCTGCAGGTACTCCTGTAGCTCCGAGACGCGGAAGAACTTGTGCGTCCGCTCGCGGTACTCCGCCGGGTTGCCGGTGCGGATGCTCGTCGGGTCCTCGATTTCGCCAGGTTCGAGGTGCCGACCACAGCCCTCGTCGCACTCGTCGCCGCGGGCGTGGGCACCGCAGTACGGGCAGGTCCCCTCGACGTAGCGGTCCGGAAGCGGGTCGTCCTCGATGGGGTCCCACGCGACTTTGATCTCCTTCTCGTAGATGTAGCCCTCTTCGTCGAGTTTGCGGACGATTTCCTGGGTGAGTTCCGTGTTCGTCTCGTCGTCGGTATGACCGTAGTTGTCGAACTCGATGTCGAACTTGGGGAACGTCGCTTCGTACTTGTCGTGGTGGCGAAGCGCGAACTCGCGGGGCGAGACGCCCTCCTTCTCGGCGTTGACGGCGACCGGCGTGCCGTGCATGTCCGACCCCGAAACGAACGCGGTCTGTTGGCCGAGCGTTTCGAGCGCGCGCGAGTAGACATCGCCGCCGACGTAGGTTCGGAGGTGGCCGATGTGCAACTCCCCGTTCGCGTAGGGCAGTCCGCACGTCACCACCGCGGGTTCCTCGGTGGGATAGTCGTCGTGACTCATGCTATCGACTCCGTTTCTGTGGGTGTAAAAACCGCCGATTTCTCCGTCTGCCGTCGCTTCCGTCTCTCCTGTCCCGTCCGTCGCTCCTGATTTCGTCTCGTCATGCGTGATGTGCTGTCTTCGATGGTTGGTGGGGTCGTTCGCGTAGCGGTCGCTCTCCGAATATTCCAAACGGACGGGTTTCACCCCGGATACCGACCGACAACCGGCCCAGAAGGATTCACCCGACGCTACTGCTGCCCGCGCATAGGCATCCGAGTGAGGTGAGCCGTCCGGCACATACCGTGCGATAGGTTCGTGACAGTATATAAACGCTCGCCCGCTGGAAGGAGGATAGGATCATCGGTTTCAGAAATCCGAGTTATCTACGGTGGCGCGCGCTGGCGGGGCGACGAAGACAGCGAGGTTTCTTCGAAACCTCGCAAGCGAGCGGCACCGCCGCGAGCCATCGTCCGAGTCCCCCCCGTTGAAGCGTGCGAGGTCTTCGTGAGTGACAACGGAACGAACGAATGGCTCGTCAGAGCGTTGCTCTGACGGTGGATGAGCGGAACGGAGTTCTCGTGAGTGCAACGAACGAGAGCACGGAAGAGCGTGCTCTTTCGGAGTGAAACGAATCGGCTGGGGAGGGTGTGGCTGATGCGGTTTGCGGTGCTGTGCGGTGGCTGTGTCTGGGTGGACTTCTGAAAGGCGGAGCCCTTCAACTCTCCGCTCGTTCCTCGCGGAGATGAACGGGGCCGCCCGGTCCCGCGAACAGAGTGAGGGGGACGCTGTCGGAGCTTCGCTCCGACTGAACTCGCGCTTGCGTGGTTGGTGTGCGGGCCACTATTCTGGCCGGGCGGCTCGGAAGAGCAGAGCTCTTCCGGCGCGGAAAGGCCAGAATATCCCGCACAGCGGTCACATGAACGGACGTGAATGTGACCACGGAAGTCGCACGCCCGCGAACGAAGTGAGCAGGAACGTCTTCCGACGACCGCGAGCGGGTGGGGGCTTTCGAGGGCTGCTTCGCTGTTGCTCCACTCGGAGCATCCTCGCAAGTAAACTCATTTCGTAGCGAGCGGACGGGAACGTCGGAGAAACGACGGTATCGACGCCGACCCGTCGGGTCCACTTCAAAGCGACAGGACGCCAGCACCGACGAGCGTCACCAATACCAGTCGGCCGACGCTCCCGGCGAACGACGCCAGCGCGAACTTCACGTAATCCGTTTCGAGAATCGAAAACGCGTAGATGGAGATGGTATCGGGGAAGCCGGGGACGCACAGCGCCCCTGCCAGTCCGAGGTACCCCCACTTCTGAGCGAGACCGACCGTCTTTCGCTCCGACCACTCCACGATGTCGATTTTCGAGCCGCGGAGCGCGCGGATGACGGGACCGGACTGTTTCGCCTCCTGACCGATGTGGAAGGCGAAGACGCTCCCTGCGGCCTTGCCGAGACCGCTGAGAAGGATGATGAGCGAAATTCGTCCGAGTTTGCCGACCCCGAGGTCGAGCGGGGCGAGGAGGACGACCTCACTGGGGAGGGGAAGAAGGAACGAGATGAGGAACGAGTAGATGGCGATAAGTACGAGACCGAACCATCCCGTCGCATGTTCGACGGCATCCGTCAACCCCCCGAGGGACCCGAGAACGACGCCGTTCGTGGCGACATCGACGACCGAAGCGAGGATATCGAGCACAGGAGTAGGTCCGCAATCGACCGATGTAAAGGTTGAGATTGGACCCCGAAACGAGCTCCTCGATAGCAAACAGACTGATGCCGACCCGTGACGAATCGAGGGTGTGAACTCGGACAGAGAATACCGCGTCACGGTACATCCGACGCTGCAAATGCGGGTGGCGTACACGGACGACGGCTCGGCGGTGACGGCGACGGTCGAGTATCGACGCGACGGGGAGTGGGAGGAGTCGGCCGGAACGGTCGAACTCCGCGGGCGAGAAATCGCCGTCACCCGCGACGGCGAATCGATGCTGGAGAAACGCCTCAGCGCGGAGTTGATAGAGGAGTACGGGTCGTCAGTCGTCGGGTTCGTCGGCCGATTGGCGAACAGGGGCGGCGTGGGGAAATCGACGACGAGAGAGACGGGCACCGAGCCCGATTCGTGGCCCGTCGCGGTGACGCAGGAGGACGGGAGCGTCGTGGAGGCGCTCCGCCCGCCAGCGCAGGCGACGTTCGAAGTGTACGAGGACCACGGCGGCGAGTGGCGCTGGCGACTCGTACACCGAAACGGGAACATCATCGCCGACGGCGGCGAGGGCTACTCGTCGAAACAAGCCGCGAAGAAAGGGATACAGAGCGTCAAACGAAACGCGCTCGGCGCGCCGGTGGAGGAGTCGGAGCGGCCAGCCGAGTCGTAACCGACGACGATTACGCGCGAACGGCGTCCAAATCCGCGACGAACTCCTCCAGCATCGTGCGGGTGACGTGGGGCATACAGACGATTCGGAGTTCGCCCGAGCCGGTCGGCGAGACGCGCCAACCGCGCTCCTGCAGGGCTTCGACCGTCTCGCGCGGGACGTCGATCGCGACCAACGGGAGCACCGGGTCGACCACATCGTAGCCCCGCGAGTCGAAGGCGTCCGCTATCCACTCCGCGTTCGCCTGTGAGCGTTCGAACTGCTCGCGGTAGCCGTCACGCCAGAGCGCGTCCATCGCGGCCCACGCGCTGGCGACGCCCGCGCCGCTTCGCGTTCCGGTCAAGGTGGCTTGTGAGGTCGATTCGAGATACGGTGTTTCGACGGCCAGCGCGTCCAGGACGCGCTTTTCGCGGGTCAGAAAACCCCCCGCCGGAACCGCCGCCTGCCCCATCTTGTGCGGGTCGATGCCCATCGTGTCCACGGCCGCGTGCTCGAAGTTCCACTCGTAGTCGGTGAAGGGAAGAACGAAACCGCCCCACGCGGCGTCAACGTGGAGCAGTGCTCCCGCATCGTGGGCAATGTCCGCCACGGCTGGAATCGGGTCTACGCGCCCGTATTCGGTCGTCCCAGCGATTCCGACCATGAGAACGGTGTCGTCATCCACCAGTTCGGCCATCGTGTCCGGGTCGGCGCGGCGGTCGTCCGCAACCGCCGCGAGTCGGAGTTCGACGCCGAGCACGTCCGCTGCCTTCTGAAAGCTGAAGTGGGCGCTCTCGGGCGCAACGACGTTGGGGTCGTCCGTCGCCGCGAGGTTACGCGCCGCTCGAACCGCTTGGATGTTCGCCTCCGTGCCGCCGCTCGCGACGTAGCCGTGCGGATTCGAAAGCCCGGAGATATCACCGAGCAGTGATACGGCCTCATCCTCCAACGCCGAGACGGAAGGGTACGTCGTCGGGTCGCCCGGATTCGACGCCAAGAATCGTTCGGCGGCGTCGCGCGCCGCCGGATGCGGTTCGGTACACATCGAGGAAAGTACCCGGCGGAACGATTGGCTCGCGGCCACCTGCATACCCCAGAATTCGACGCAACCCGTTTATTGGTTCCGTTACGCGACGACTCGCTACGGCGCGCTCGACTCGTCGTACCCGACGGAAAAGCCGCTCAACTGGACGATGACGTCGGACGCGGTGACGATGGTCAGCGAATAACTGCCCTCGAACCGCGTGCCAGCGTCACGACCTGGGTCGGTCCGGGTCAGCATCGGATCGCCACCGTCGCGCGGGAAGTAAAAGTACGCCGTCTCGCCGGGTTCAAGCGCGTGCTCGAACGTCGCTGCGTACGTCGTTCCATTGTGGCCGAGTTCGATGCTCGAACCGGCCGGAAGCGCGTCGCCGCCGTGGTGTTCGATTTCGAGGCGGCCGGAGTCAGTCGTGGTCCGAAGGTCGGCGCGGACCGCCCGCCCCGCCTCGTCGGTCCACTCGGGACGGTCGATGGCGTCCGAGCGCGCCGCGAGGAGTTCGAAGTCGATGGACCGGGTTCGCCCATCGGTTTCGATGGACCGATGGAAGCGGTGAACGCGACCGGCCGAATCCACGACCAGCGTGGCGTCGTAATCGGTGACGTTCTCGAAGCCGCCGTTCCCGGAGAACCGGTCGGCGTGAAGCGTGATTCGGATTCCGTCATCGGCGCTCGCTACGTGGTCGATGGCGAACTCGCCGGAGTGGAGTATCGACCGAATCGTGTTCGACTTCGCCACGCCGCGTTCTTCTCGCGGACGGATTCGGTACCGCGTCCCCTCCTCGCTCGCGCCGCGCGAAATCACGGTGGAGTCGTTCTTCCACACCGCACTCCGATAGTGGAAATTACCGGTCATGTTCAACCGCGTGAACACGGTGGACAGCCCCGCGGTGGCGCGGCCGTGCTGGACGGCGACTGTGGTTTTGCCGTCCGCGCGGGACGTTTGGCGGGCCTCGAACCGAAAGCCGGTTTCGCGCAGGGCGGATTCGTGCGCCGAAACCAGCGCGTCCACGTCCGAAATCCCGTCGGTCGTGACGCCCGGCGGGAGGTCAGCGTTCGCCGGGGAAATCGTCGTAGTCGTCGTTCCGGTCGCCGCGTATGTCGCGTTCCGTCCGTCCGTCGTCCCGGAACCGGCGGGACCACCGAGACAGCCTGCAACGAGAACCATCGCGGTGAGGAGGGCGGTTCCGAGCGGTTTCCAATTCATCTCCCGCGACAATTCTTCGGATTTATATATAAAATTTCATGAACGTCGTCGGAGTAGGATGACTGGTTCACGGTCGGCACCGACAGCGAATAGAAGTACATACAACAGTTGTCTTCGATACGTCTACAAAGGGTGTATCGATGGAAGGGGCTGACAAATCGGTATGAGACAGCACGTAGAAACCGGTCTCTATGCAGGATTTTTGTTTGCCGTTCTCGGATTCGTTGCATGGATGAGCGGTGAGCCGTTTATCTTCCCGAGCCTTGGCCCATCTGCATTCGTGCTGGCGTTCGAGCGCCGGAGAGACCGACGACAGGTGTATCGGATTGTCGGGGGTCATCTCATCGGCGGTGTTGCCGGATTTGTTGCGTTTCATTTGCTTGGAGATGGTGCAGCGATCACAGCACTGCCACCCGCCCGCTCAGCTGAAGAATTTCATCTCGTTGCGAGTGCAGTCGTCTCGATTGTTCTCACTAGTTGGGCGATGATTGCAACCGACATGATTCACGCTCCCGCCTGCGCAACGACGCTTATCGTCTCCCTTGGATTACTCTCGACCCCGACTCAAGTTGTGATTATCGTTGTGAGTATCGTTCTCCTCGTAGCGTCGGATACTGCTGTACTGTTTCTTTTTAAACGAGTGGTTGGTAGACCACATCCAATCTATTCCGGTGAATAAGCTATCCTCCCTACTGCTCGCCCGGCGAACCACGCTTTAGCGGCGAGCAAATACGGATTTGGAGCGCTTTCCGAAATCTTTCGAAAAATCGGATTGTTCGTTACCGCACCGAATCCAACATCAGTTTCTGCTCGACGCGTTTGACTTCGTGTTGCACGTCGCGCACGGCGTCGATGTTTGCCGAGATGGACGACACGCCGCGGTTGACGAGGAAGCGAACCATCTCCGGTTTCGACCCGGCCTGCCCACAGATGCTCGTGTTGATGTCGTGTTCGCGGCAGCAGTCGATGGTTTGGCCGATGAGTTCGAGGACGGCGGGGTGGAGTTCATCGAACCGGTTGGCGACGTTCTCGTTGTTGCGGTCCACCGCGAGGGTGTACTGGGTGAGGTCATTGGTGCCGAAACTGGCGAACTTGATGCCCGCTTGTGCCATCTCCTCGATTTGGAGCGCGCTCGCGGGCGTCTCTATCATCACGCCCCACGAGCGTTTGTCGGGGTCGATGCCCGATTCGGCCATCAACCGACGGGCGCGGAGGACGTCCTCCGCGTCGTTGACGAGCGGGAACATGATCTGTACGTTGTCGTAGCCCATGTCGTACAGCTCGCTGAAGGCGTCGAGTTCGTGCTGGAAGACGCCGGGCTTGTCGAGGCTCCGGCGGATGCCGCGCCAGCCGAGCATCGGGTTGTGCTCGTTCGGTTCGTTCTCGCCCCCTTGGAGCTGTTGGAACTCGTCGGTCGGCGCGTCGAGCGTGCGAACGCGGACGGGTCGGGGGTAGAACTCCTCGGCGACGCCGCGGATCCCCTCCACGATTTCGTCCACGTAGGCGTCCACGCCGTGGTCCTCGATGTAGCGTTCGGGCGTCTTGTTGGTCGAGAGGATCATGTGCTCCATTCGGAGCAGGCCGACGCCGTCGGCTCCCGTGGCGGCGGCGCGTTCCGCGGCCTCCGGGATGGAGACGTTCACCTTGACCTCCGTCGCGGTCATCGGTTTGACGGGGGTCTTCGGTCGTGCCTCCTCGATGGGTTCGCGCTCCGTCTCTCGTTCGGGCTTGCCCTCGCGGATGGTTCCCTTGTCGCCGTCCAACGTGACGACTTGCCCGTCTTCGAGGGAATCGGTGGCGTTGCTACAGCCGACGACGGCCGGGACGCCGAGTTCGCGCGAGACGATGGCGGCGTGGCTGGTCATGCCACCTTCGTCCGTGATGATGCCCGCCGCGCGCTTCATCGCGGGCACCATGTCGGGCGTCGTCATCTCGGTGACGATGATGTCGCCCTCGCGCACCTTGTCGAGTTGGTCGAGTTTCGTGACGAGTCGGACCGCGCCGCTCGCGATACCGGGGCTGGCCCCGAGTCCGTCGACGAGGATTTCGTGCCCGCTCGCGCCGACCGCTCCGGCCGCGCCGCTGCCGTCGGCGACGCCCTCGGACGACTCGGCCTCGATGGTGCCGTTGTCGCTGATGGTGGTTATCGGACGCGACTGGAGCATGAAGACCTCTCCGTCCACGATAGCCCACTCCACGTCCTGTGGGGTATCGTAGTGGCTCTCGACCTCCTCGCCGAGTTCGATGAGCCGGTCGATGTCGGCCTCCGAGAGGACGCGTGCGTTCCGTTTATCGTCGGGAACGCTTCGTTCGACCGTCTCGCCGGTGTCCTGGTCTTTCACGTGCATCACCTTCTTGTCGGCGATGGTGACGTCCTCGGCCGCACCGGTTTCGCGGTCGATGACGTAGTTGTCGGGCGACACGGACCCGGAAACGACCGCCTCGCCGAGCCCCCACGCGGCCTCGATGATTATCTTCGGCTCGCCGGTCGAGGGGTGGCTGGTGAACATGACGCCGCTCTTTTCGGCGTCCACCATGCGCTGGACGACGACGGCGATGTCCACTTTCCTGTGGTCGAAGTCCTTCTCCTGTCGGTAGTAGATAGCGCGCTGGGTGAACAGCGACGCCCAACACTCCTTCACTCGCTCGACGAGATCGTCGCGCGTGATGTTGAGGAACGTCTCCTGTTGCCCTGCAAAAGACGCGTCCGGGAGGTCCTCGGCCGTCGCGGAGGAGCGGACGGCGACGAACGCCTTCCCGTCGTCGAGGTCGTCGTAGGCGGCGAGGATACCCTCGCGCATGTCTTCAGGAATGTCGGTACCGAGAATGAGCTCTTCCGCCCGCGACTCGGCCTCCGCCAGTGCCGCGGAATCCTCGGTGTCGACGTCAGCGGCCTCGAACAGCTCTTCCGCGATACCGGTTTCCTCGATGAACCGTCGATAGGTTTCGGCGGTCACGACGAATCCCGGCGGGACAGGGAGGTTCGCACCGGTGAGTTCACCGAGCGAGGCCCCCTTGCCACCGACCAGTTCGAGGTCGTTTGCACTGATTTCGTCCAGCCAGAGTACAACCATTGCGTATGGGGGGAAACAAGCAGGTACATAAAGAATGTTCCGACCAGTTCGTCGTGGAAAAGTAACTCAGAACCGAATATACTCTGGAATCGGCATCAGGACGCTGGGGGCGATTTTCGTCATTCTACGAACAGGGGAAGTAGCTCATGGACGTCGGCACACGGACGGATTTCGAGGGTCGTTCTGTCGTAATCGATGAACCCGTAGTCCGCCAGCTTGGGAAGATGGTGGTGATGAAGCATCGACCGGACGAGGATTTCGTCCGTACCGGTCAATCGAGACGAAACGTGCGCTCCGAGTTCGTCTAACTCGATGGTGTCGGCGTCGCACTCGTGAAGGAACGATAGGACAGTTCGACGTTCCGGGCGTTGCAAAGCGTCGAAGACGTTCGACAGGTCGTGCGTGCTTGGTGCGGCTGTAGAAATTCCGGTTTCGATTGGCGTCTCGCTGTTAGTCATGGCTTCTCCGACCACCCGGACGGCAAGACGGACTGGATATATTGAACGTGTAGAACCGTCCGGATTGGTACACCATAGAAGACGGCGATTATACATAAATAACTTTCTGTGCCTCTGCATAACTTACAGCAATGATTTACGAGCCGATGCGTTGAGGGTCGTTCGAATCGTGGCTTCGGCGATGAAAGCGCGCACACGCGACGGCGAACGAATCGAGTGCGACGAGTTCGAGGAAGGGAGCGAGGGAATCATCCTCCGAGGACGCCACGCGGGCGTCGTGGGCTACGTCCCGTACGACATGCTGGCGTCCGTGACGCGAACCCGGACGCCCGTAGATTCGACCAGTTTGGCGAGCGTCGGCTACGACCCGGAGGAGGAGACGCTCGAGATCGAGTTCCACAGCGGCGGCGTGTATCGGTACGCCGACGTTCCCCAATCTGTGTATCAGGAACTCCTGAGCGCCCGCTCACACGGGTCGTACTTTCACGAAAACATCCGGGGAGCGTACGACTATCGTCGGGTTCGATAACGTCGTTCGCGTCCGTCGTCAGCACTCGATGATGTCGTCGTCCGCCGCGTCGGGGGCGACCAAACTGCCGTCCAGCGCGGTCGTCGCCCGACCGCCGACTCGCACGCCGGTTTCATTATCGACCCGCACGCGCACGTAGCCCGGTCGGTCAACGAAGTGGCCCTGCTCCAAGCGGAGTTCGTCCGGGAAATTCTCGGATTCGTCCTCGTTGTCGAAGGCGTCGTAGGTGTCCAGATACGCCGCGACCGACCCGCTCGCCGTACCCGTCACCGGGTCCTCCGGAATCCCCACCGCGGGGGCGAACATCCGCCCGTGAAGCGTCGAGTCCGCCTCGATGGCGTCGAACGTGAAGGCGTAGACGCCGAGCGCGCCGACCGCCTCGCCCAGCGCCTCGATGGCCTCCATGTCAGGGTCCGCGCCGCCGACGTGTTCGAGGAAGTTGACGGGGACGATGAGAATGGGAAGTCCCGTCGAGGAAACCGCCAGCGGGAGGTCCTCGCCCACATCGCGGAGCGCCGCCGGGTCGATGCCGAGCGCCGCACCCAGTTGTTCGTACTCGATATCGACGGGCTCGACTTCGGGGTCGTCTTGGGTCATCCAGACGGTTCCGTCCGCCTCAACGTCGATGTCCAGCACGCCGACGTTCGTTTCGAGCGCGTGCGTTCCCGGTTCGATGCGGTCGTCTTCGAGCAGGTGCACGTGTGAGGCTACCGTCGCGTGACCGCAGAGGTCGATTTCGGTGGTGGGCGTGAAGTACCGAACCCGACGGTCCGCGTCCTCGCTGTCGACAAAAAAGGCCGTCTCGCTCACCGAGAGTTCGCGGGCGATGGCCTGCATCTGGTCGGCCGTCAAATCGTCGGCGTCGGGGACCACACCGGCCGCGTTTCCGGCCAGCGGTTCGTCCGTGAACGCGTCCACGAGCAGCGTTCGACAGGTTTGCATACTGGGGCATGGTCCGACGGGGAGTTGAAGCCTCGGTTCTCGATGCCCGTAGAGTGCTCGGATTCTGGGGTTCCCTCCTGCCACACTACAGTTCTCGCTATAAATGGTGGTGGAATGATAAACACCCATTCCATTCGGTTCGTGATCGGGTAGCGGCGGTGAGCATGCTACTTCCGTTTTTCAGACGGTAGTAAACTCGGTCCATTGGTACGCGAAGAGTAAACTGGTCGGGAGCCATTTGTCTCACTGCTCCATGTTGCACTAAGCGGGTGTGGGCACACCCGATCTCGAGTGAAGAATAGAAGTTCAGATATCAGTCCAAAGCTCATGCAGTCACATCTGCACGATCGACGACGTTTTAGAACTATCTGTGACAGTTCTTGGTATGAAAGTCACCTTACTTGGATCAGGAGAGGCTCTTGGGGTTCCTGCACCCTTATGCGATTGCACATACTGTGAAACCAGTCAGCAACGGCGGCGGCCAGGACTCGCTGTAGAAACAGACCACGCTACTGTCGTGCTCGATGTCAGTCCAGATGTGAAAGAACAACTCAATGCGACGAACACGACAGATGTGGATGCGTTCTTCGTCACGCACCATCATTTTGACCATGCTGGGGGCCTTCATGAGCTCAATCACGCAGCGATGGCGTTCGATGAACACATGCTCAATCCGGATGAGTTCACAGCGGACGAGAGACCACACGAGGCGAGTTTTGCAGTCCACCTGAGTCCAACAGCATGTCTCCATTTGAGTTACTCAAATAGCCATCTCGCAAATCGCCTTGATCTCGAGTTACTCTCCCATGGACAAGCAGTTCAGGTTGGAGATTTGCGAGTGGTTCCGTTTCCTGTCGACCATGCACATCCCATGTTCGATACGCTCGGCTTTGCCGTGTATCACGACGAGACGAAGGTTGTGTACGCTCCCGATATGGGGACATTCTTGCCTGAGCGCGAGGGGGGTCGTGAGTATGAAAATGCAGACCTATTGTTCGCTGAAGGTGCAGCGCTCTTTCGAGCAGAAGGGCATGGTTCGAAAGCGGATCTTCGTGCTGCCTTGGAGTCTGCAAACGCTGAACAGACAGTACTTCTAAATCTCAGTGAGCATCTCCAACGGATGTCAACCGATGAGATGCGAGTAGTTGCAACTAACTCTGGATACGAGCTTGGGCAAGACTTCGAAACGTATCATGTGTGAAGAAATAAAGCGAGCGAGTCTGAGCAATATCTGTGATAGATGGGATCGTGCTAACTACTGAGGTCGTATCCATCAGCTCTGCTGAACTCTAGTCAGGTGGATATCTTAGCAGACACTATAGATTTAGTTTCACTTTCACTCTGTCTGGCAAGCATTGTTGTTCAAACCCGCTCGACATTGAGATGAAGTAGACCATGCAGTCTCCGCTTGAAATCACCGAGACAGAACCGTATTGGCTCCGTAGTCGAGATGTGAGTGACTCACCCAAAATTGGTGGTGATGACTATTTCTCCGAACACGATGTTACACGCCCTGAAGACGTTGAGTCTGATGACCTGCCACCAGCAGACAGCGAGGCCGTTCGCGAGATTGACCGCGAAGCACTCGAACAGAAGAAAACGATCGGCAAGTGGCAAGTGACAGGGTCAGCAGATCGTATCGAACAGTTGTGGCCTGAACTGCTCTCTGACGCAGAGGCAGGCATCATTTGGGCGGTAAAGGCTATGACTGCATTCGGATACGAGGAACTGCCGATGTACGATGAGTACATTCTCACAGTCTACACACCCAACTATTTCGAGCGTCACGATGTCACCCGCGTCCGGGAACACCTCCGAGACGAGCACGACGTTACTCACGAACTATACTACAAACCAGACATATACACCGCAAAGAGAATCGATGCAGGAACAGCCGACGAATTTGGCCTCTCAGCCCCTGCTAGATACGTCGAATAGAATCCCGTCGAAGAGTCGTGTCACCAATCTTTTTGCGACTCGTCCGACCGACTTGCGCTCTGTCACTTACAGCGGTGCAGCACGTTGCCGAGCTGCTATCACAAGCGGCATGCTGAATACAGAGGATAAACTAATCGAAGAACGGTATCCTGCAGGTGAATTTATACGCTCCCAGATTATTTATAATGGGCATTATATGTATTGATATGAAGAAAACAGCTATTCTCCCGGGAATGTGGGGTGACGTTGAGTCCGATGAGATTGACGAATTGCAGATGTCCTATGGAGTCGTTACCCACCGTCCAGGCTACAAGAAGGTCATATTCTCCGGTACAGGATATCCTGAAGGGGACATCAAGGAGCAAACCAGAGGCATTCTGGCACAAATTCAAGAGGATCTCGCCGATCTGGGAGGAAGCATGGCCGATGTGACGACGCTCCGGCTCTTTGTTCGAGAGGATGTGCTTTCACCGGAGACGCAGGTACACATCCACGAGGTGCGTGCCGAGTTCTTCGAGCACCCACATTACCCAGCGGCAACAATGGTCGGTGTTGCACAGCTCCTCTACGAAGAGATGCTGATTGAAATCGAGACGGAGGCCGAAATTCCAGAGGACGCTTGAGAGACCGAGATTATAGATGGTAATTAGGGCTGAGCTCAATCCGGTACTGTCCCAAGTGGGGTTTGAGGAACAGTCGATTTGCACCTCTAATTGGGTCGTTCAGGTGAGACTATTCTTCGTTCAAATGATTCTCTAGGGCTTGAATGGTCGGATCAAGCATTTCTGGTAATCCTCGTTCCGCGTCTGAATCCGGAACCCAATCATCGGGCGTCAAATAGTCGCCGATCTCATGCACCGTCGCAGCATCAGCATCTCGGTACTCACAGACCGCCCAGAAGGCGGCCGATTCCATACATAACGACACCACTCCCTCATCGCGATACTGTTCAATCTCAGGAATCGTCTCTCTGTACATCGCACTCGTCGTCCATGTCCGTCCTCGTGGGGTATCGAATCCCGCCTCTGAGAGGGCTTCGTCAAGGGAATCGACGAGTGATTCAGTCGCTGTTACCGATTCATCTGGTGGCAGATAGTGATAGGAGACTCCTTCGTCCCGAATCGACTCCGTTGGAAGAATCGCTGCATCGGGAGTGATCTCTGTCTGCAGTGCAGCACAGCCGCCTAGCATCACTACGATCTCAGCACCCCCTGCGATGAGATTCTCCGTGACTTGCAGTTACTGGGGCACCGTACCCCATTCATGGACCGGAACATACCCTACAGCGTCAGAGAGTAGATAGAGATATTGTGAGCGTACGATGTCCACCGTCGAATCTGCACGTTCACGCACTACGTCGGTGAGTTCGTCTTGATAGCCAAGAATTACAGCAGGAGGGATATCGGGTAGTCCGTCATCCTGCGCTTCGACAGCGTCTCGGGGTGAAAAGAGCGTGTCTGCATCATACTTGTCCGTATAGTTCGGGATCATGCGACACAATTATTCAAAAAGGGACAAATGTCTTTCTCAGTATAAAAAGGATTCAATCAACAATTCAGGATCTAATTTATTATTCATCAGAACAGGATTGTGCGTTCAAAAGTAGCTCAGGTCTTTTTTGATTAGGAACGATAGCGACTGAACTGTTACGGGTACAATCAGATTTGTCAATTTCCCATGAAACTTTTTTCTTTAAGACTGGATCAACATCATTGACACTTACTGTGTGTTGATAAACTCCCGCCAGAACTTCTGCGTCAACTACTTTTACACTATTTGGGCTCATCAATAATGTTTTATTTATTATGCTATCCTTGTTCTTACCGCTGGAAGTAGCTTGAACCCAAACTTCATGATTTTCGTCAGTATAGTTCGCAACTTGAATGTGAACACTTATTTTAGAGTTGAATAGAGCGCGTGACTGGCAACCCGCAAGTGAAGCAAATCCTCCGACACTCACAGTGAGCAATTGCCGACGGGTAATCTTATGCATGAAATATATATCAATCCAAACTATAAAGAATTATTGTTAAAGTCTCAATCATTTACGACATCGAAGTGACAGAACCCTCCGAGAACACTTGTGTCCCTAAATGCAATCCCTGCCCAGGACGGATCTACATAGCTATACGTCGAACTGTTCCAGCCTGTAAGCGTAACATTGCTCCCTGGTGGAAGACGTGTGTCAGCAACAACTGAACATCCGTGGGCATCGTTCCGACCAATAGGCATGTCTCCGGTAGGAATTTCCCAATGATGCCAAAATGGATTCCCATTGTAATTGTCAGTAAACGACATAGATGAAGCCTGGAGAGAGTGACTGATACCTATCGGTCCAAATCCAATAGTTATATTTACATCAAATAACATTTCATGTTGGTTTTCCCAGGGATCAGGTTCCGGTGAACGAAGTTCTGTATCATTGGAACTACCGTCACGAACCTCCATTGTGGTTCGATATTCCTCAAAAGTGACATCTGTATCCCATGGTGAAATTGGCCATCCTGTGAACCATCCTGAGACGAAAAACCGCTTCCAATCGTCATCAGGTAATTGGTAATATGGTGTTCCATCACCTCCATAGTGGTCTGCACTTACTTCACATCGCCAGTGGTGTTCTCCTCCAAAGTCTCCGTAGAAATTATCCTTCTTAAAGTGAAAACCGCCAACATTTCGAGGCATCAGTTACCACCACCGATAGTATTCCGAGCTGATTGATAATCTTCCATTAAGCAGAAACCAACACGATCAAATTTTGTCCGTCGATTCGAATTGTGTACACTCAAATATCCTGCGAGACATTTTGAGTTGTCTAATAGGAAAATTTGAGATCTTACCCCGTTATTAGCGTATTCACTGCTAAGTTTGTGTTTGTATCGACGATCATCTGTCGCTGTATCTTTTTTAGCGATTGCTTCAGAGTCATCAACGTTGATCGGAAATGTTGAATCTCCCACTTTTATATCTCCGTGTATTCCACCATTTGTGCGCACAACGTTAGCTTGTGCATCTGACAATAATTCATGTGTTTTCATATCATATGAAACACCGGTGAGTTTTTCTTTCGACTGTGCTGACGTCGGTGCTGAAACCAGAGCAAGGCTTGCACTGCTTGCACCTAACGTCTTTAGAAACTTTCTTCGGTCCTTTGTGTAGTCTATCACAATAGACAATGTAGAATTATCATATCATATTATAAATGTTCCGGTGAGAATAATAAATGAATGATAATATTTTGTTTAAGTATTAATGCATTATTATCTATATACAGATGTCATCTCGTCAAGAGGGTTTACGAATTTCAGATTGTGATGCATCAATCCGGAAAACAACATGTGTAAATAAAATTTCAATGCTTATCTCAATAAGCCGAATCCGATATTGACTCGGATTTAAATTGCCAGCTGTGTATTTTAGTGAATGGGTGAAAATACATAATCTGATTTATTATTACGATACATTTTACTTATTTCTCGTACTCTTACACCGTGAGATTCGTCTCTCCTTCTCCATTCGCCTATTCGTAGGTGCTATATCTTTGCAGGCTATAATTCTACTTTGCATTCATTGAAAACTACTCGTTAAACATGCAATACAAATGCCACACGGACTGTATCCGAACAACCGACGCTATTCTACTTCTGCTTATACTGCCCACAGGAAGTCAACCGTCCAAAACAGGCAAATTCGAGAAATCGAACTCACTTCCGTCGTACGTTCTACTTTGGATATAGAACCGATCACGCATCTTGAAACGCGCCGAAATCCCAGAACGCAGACTACTTTTCCACCGATCATTCGGAGCAGCCGAATTCGACGTTGCAATCAAACAGATGTCGGTTCCTTCACAAAGCTCGGGTCCACAACTCACTACATCAAGCTATGGAACGAAATACGCTCTCCTCCACCCTCCTCGCGTACACCGTCATTGCAGCAGGTGTAACGGTCGTCCCGCTCGCGTAGCTCTATGGCAAAGCCATCGGCCTGCTGCTAATCGCGTCCCTGTTCGTGTTCTCCTTTCTCCATGCGCGGACTGGAAGCGGTCCAACCATGGCGATGGAAGGTGGAGAAAACGACGTCGTAGAAGTGGACGCCGCACCATCACGGCTGCACATCGGGTCCTCGCTCCCCACGAACAATCGAGCGGTCCTCACGTTCTACCTCCTTGGCATCGTCCGCTGGAGCCTCGTTGCGACCTTCGCCGTCGTCTGAGATGTTGTTTGAGTTTCTCGTCGCGTTTTTTCCTCGTTCTGCTACGGTAGCACCACGGGCACGACGACCTGTCGGCGCGGGGTGAAAGATGTGCGCCTTGCATTCAATTCCGATGGCGATTACGACGACTGAACGACGTAGCCGCCGGTGACGCGCAAGTCGAACGAATCCGGCGAGGAGTCGGGAACCTCGACGGTCAGGGACACGTCACGGACGAAGGCTCCCTCGTGCGCGTGGTCGTCGGTCAACTCGAACGTGGTTCGATTCCCCTGCACGGAGAGCCACCCGGTTCCGGCCGCGGTGCCGGACACCTCCGCGGTCGCCTTCATCTGCTTGCCGGAGTCCGTCGCGCCGGACACCGAGAAGGATTCGAGCGACAGTTCCGGCCCGTCGGTCGAAACCGTGACCGTGGTATCGAACGTCTCGCGGTAGGTAACCGACCCATCGTCGCCTCCGCCCGTGCCGCCACGGCCGCCGTCACCGTCTCCGCCACGGCCACCGCCGCTGCCGCCATCCCCGCCTCCGCTACCACCATCGCCGCCGTTTCCGCCCTCGCCGGGTTCCTCGGTCAGCAGTTCGACGCCGAGTTCCGACTCGACGGCCGCGATTTTGGAGAAGATGGTCTGGCGCGCGGACCCGGCGAAGAGCAGGCCGACGAGTTCGCCGGTCGAATCGAGGAAGACGGGCGACCCGCTGTCGCCGCCCTTCGACATCGGTCCCGCGATGAGTTGGTCGCGGAGTTTGATGGTGCCCGCGTCGCCGTAGTTCACGCGGACGCTCGCCCCGGTCGCCTTCACGTCGCCGCTCGTGACGCCGGTGGTGCGGCCCGTCTTCGTCACCGTCTGACCCTTGAGCGAGCGGTAGTCCTCGCGGCGGACGCTCGTCGGCCACGAGTCGTCCAACTTGTAGTACTCGGGGGATTCCCGCTCGGGGTCCACGGAGCGCGCCGCGACGTCCACCAGCGCGCCGTCGTCAATGGTGACGTAGCCGCGCAGTTCGCCGGTCTTGTCGTCGGGCATGCTCCCGCCGTCCCTCGGCGATGGCTGGATGACCGGTTCGCCGAACTCGCCCTTGTTCACCCGGGCGTAGACGTGGTTGTTCGAGAGGCGAACGACGTCGCCCTCGGAGACCGACTCGGCCCAGTTCGCGGCGTCAGTGTCGGTCACGCGGGCGGGATACGGCCCAGCGGTCGCGGCCGTCGATTTCGCGTTGATTTCGCTGATACCGCCGACGACCGGTCGATGGCGGTCGTGGCGGCCCGCCTCGGCATCGGGGAGGGGTTCGAGAAAGGCGAGCGCGTCGAATCCGTCGCGTTCGTCGCCGTAGCCCGCGTCTTCGACGCGGACGGTAACGCCGGAGACGCGTTTTTTCACGTTGTCCTCGTCGTCGAGTTCCGCGTCCGGGAGCTTTTGCGAGACGAAGACCGTGAGCGTGTTCGTTTCCTCGTCGTAATCGACGCCGAGGACGTTCTTGCAGTCGAGGAGGTGTTCGAATTCTTGTGTGTGCGTCATGGTTTGGGGGCGTCAGGACAGGTCCGTCGTCGGTGCTTTCACTGCCTGGTTCGGTGATATTAAGGTTCGAATCGTAATATAGTTGATGGCGCTAGCGGGGTAGCGTTTTCCACGCGGGAGGCGTAGCACGGTATCCATGAGAGAGCGCGTCCCCCAAATCGAAGTCGTTCGAACGTGGCTCGAAAACGAGCGGGTCAAGCCGGGTGTGGACGTCGAGTTCGACCCGGACGAACCGGAGTGGGCGCTCGTCGCGAAACTGCTCGATAGCTGTGCGTTCGAGGCCTCGTTTCTCTGGCGGTATCCCATCGCATGGTATCGGTTCGACCTCGACGAATCGCGGTTTCGCCGCCTCCGGGTCATCGACGGACCCGAAAACGAATCGTGGCGACGACTGTCACCGGACGGGAGCGTGCTGGGTGCGGCACGGCGGATTCTGGCGGACGAGTTGACCGGGACGTACGATGACGTCGACGTGACGCGGGTTCGTCAAATCGCGGCGGCGCTCCCGGCACCGTCGCGGCGACTGGTGTTGTTCAAGCGCGACCACGGGGAACGACCGACAATCGCGGACGGGAACCACTACGCGACGGCGCGTGCCATCCGGCTCCTCCAAACAGGCGAGTACACCCCGCAGTGGGCATATCTCGGGGTTCGACGACGCGTGCAACTGGGCGTACGCGACCACCTGTAAACCGTTAAGTGTGCCGACGCGCGACGTTCGGATAGAATGAGCGACATCCCGGACGATTTCAAATGTACCATCACCAACTGGGATTACATCTACAGTCTCTGCCGCGACGTGAGCGAGCAGGTGAAGACCTCCGAATTCGAACCGGACGTCATCGTGGCGCTCGCACGCGGCGGCTGGTTCGCCGGGCGATGTATCTGTGATTTCCTCGGCTTGGACGACCTGACGAGCCTCAAGATGGAACACTACGTCGGGGCGGCCCAGAAGTCGAGCGAACCCGAAGTCCGCTACCCCATGCCCGAGGGGAGCGTCGAGGGCAAGGACGTGCTCATCATCGACGACATCGCGGATACGGGCGGGTCCATCAAGCACGCCGCGGAGTACGTCGAGGACCGCGACGCAGGCGAAATCCGAACCGCCACCCTCCAACTGCTCCAGACGAGCGAGTTCGACCCCGACTACATCGGCGAGCGACTGGAGGAGTGGGCGTGGATAGTCTACCCGTGGAACTTCATCGAGGACATGATAGACATCACCAGCGGCGCGCTGGACCGAGCCGACGACGAGGTGTTCACGAAGGACGACATCCGACACTACCTCAACGAGTATCACGACGTGGAGCGAATCCAGATGGAGATCGCCCAACCGGACCGCTTGAGCGAAGTCCTCGAAGAGATGGTTCGCCGGGACGTCCTCGCCCGCGAGGATGACGGCTGGCGACTGCTGGAGAACTCGACCGGCGTGCAGTAGAAACCGTGGACACCATCGACGCACTCGCGGACGCGTTCGCGCTGAAGGACGAACGCCGAACCGGGTGGCAACTCCGGGAGGTTTCGGACCCCGAATCGGTCGCTGGACACACGTGGGGCGTCGCACTCCTCTGCTTGCAGTACGGGAACGAAGCCGACATCGACACCGACAGGGCGCTCCGCATGGCGCTCGTGCACGACCTCGCGGAGGCGAAAACGGGAGACGTTGCGACGCGCGTGAACGACGCCGACCAGCGGATTTCCGCGGCGGAGAAAGACCGGCGGGAACGCGAAGCCATGGCCGACCTCGCGCCCGCGCTGGACCCCGAAATCCGCAACCTGTGGGAGGAGTACGAAACCCGCGAGACTCCCGAGTCCGTCTTCGTCAAGGACATGGACCTGGTGGACATGTGCCTGCAAGCGCTCGTCTACGAGCGTGAAGCGCGATACGACGGCGAGCGTGAGAACGACCGGTTCGACGAGTACGAGGATTTGGACGAGTTCTTCGCCACGGCGGAACCGCGACTCCGAACCGCGATCGGCAAGGAACTGTTCGAGGAAATCGAGACGCGCTACGAGGCCGTTCGGGACGGGACGGACGAATAATCGGTCCGCAGCCGAGAGGTCCGTTCCCGAGCCAAGAGCGAGGACGATACGGGAGGTCCCCGATATCGTATTTTGGGTCGTGTGTCGCGGCATCATGCAGCACGGACGGGCTAAAAAGGCTCCGAATCCCCGTTCGAGCCGAACCCGTGTCGTTTAGGTGGACACCGGGACGAGTACCCGTCATGATAGGCTTCATCGGCGGAAGCGGCATCTACGACGCACTGCCACTCGAAAACACCCGCGAGGAGAACGTGACGACGCCCTTCGGCGAACCCAGCGCGCCCGTCACCATCGGCGAACTCGCCGGGAAGGAAGTCGCTTTCCTGCCCCGCCACGGTCCGAAACACCAGAAGACGCCGACGGAAGCGCCGTATCGGGCGAACATTCACGCGCTGAAGCAACTCGGCGTGGAGCGGATTCTGGCGAGCAACGCGGTCGGCAGCCTCCGCGAGGAACTGCCGCCGCAGACGCTCGTGGTCCCGGACCAGATTTTCGACCGGACGAAACACCGGACCCCGACGTTCTTCGGCGACGGCATGGTCGTCCACATGCCCTTCGCGGACCCGTACTGCCCGCACATGGTCTCTCACCTCTCGGAGGCCAGCGGCGAGGCGACCGACGCGGACCACCACTCGGGCGGCACCTACGTCTGTATCGAAGGCCCGCAGTACTCGACCCGCGCGGAGAGCGAGTTCTACCGCGCACAGGGCTTCGAAATCATCGGCATGACTGCCATCCCGGAGGCGAAACTCGCCCGCGAAGCCGAGATGTGCTACGCGACGGTGGCGGGCGTCACGGACTACGACGTGTGGAAGGAGGACAGCGAGGTGACCCTGGAGGAAGTGCTCGACAACGCCGCGAAGAACGAAGACGCCATCAAGGAGGTCGTCGAGCACGCGATTCGAACCATGCCCGACGAGCGCGAGTGCGACTGTGACCACGCGCTCGAAGGCACCATCAACACCCCGACGGAAGCGATTCCGGAGGAGACGCGCGAGGAAGTCGACCTGCTCGCGGGCGAATACCTCTGAATCCGAGCCGAATTCGGTAACGAAACCGACGTAGGAAAACGACGAGATTCTCCAGCGGCCCAGTCCGGTCTTCGACCGTTCCCAGGGTCCCGGTCGGTGGAACGGTTTAACTTCGACGGCGAACGCAGGGGACCTATGGACGAGAACACGCTCACGATGACGCCGGGGCCGACCGCCGTCCCCGAGGACGTTCGAGAAGCGATGGCGCAACCGGCGATGAACCCCGACGTGAATCCCGAGTTCGAATCGTACTACGAAACCCTCCTCGACAAACTGGCGCGGGTGTACGGAACGGACGACGAGATGGTCGTCCTCGGCGGCGAGGGAATCCTCGGGCTGGAAACCGCGGTCGATTCGCTGGTCTCGCCGGGCGACGACGTGCTCTGTCTCGCCAACGGGGTGTACGGCGACGGCTTCGCGGACTTCGTGGAGATGGCGGGCGGCACCCCGGTGGTCCACGAGGCCGACTACAGGGACGCGTTCGACCCGGACGAGGTGGCCGCACGCGTCGAATCGGGCGACTTCGACGCCGCCACGATGGTCCACTGTGAGACGCCGACCGGTCTGCTGAACGAGTTCGGCGAGATTCTGGCGACGTTGCAGGAGGCGGGGATTCTGACCATCGTGGACGCCGTGTCGTCGCTCGGCGGCACCGAGGTCCCGGTCGAGAACATCGACGTGTGTCTCGGAGCCTCGCAGAAGTGTTTCAGTTCGCCGCCCGGCCTGACCACCATGTCCGTCAGCGATGCGGCGTGGGAGAAGGTCGAGGAAACCGAGCAGGACGGCTTTTACACCAGTCTGGAACCGTGGCAGGACGCCGACTACTCCTTCTTGCCGTACACGCACCTCGTGTCGAACCTGTACGCGCTGGAGGCGTCGCTGGACCGGATTCTCGACGAAGGTCGGGAGAGCGTGTTCGCGCGCCACGAAACGGCGGCCGAACGCTGCCGAGAGCGCGGCGAGGAACTCGGACTCGAACCGTTCCCCGGAACGGAGTCGCTCTGTTCGCCCACCGTCACGGCCTTCGAAATCGAGGGACGTGCGGAGGAGATACAGGAGCGATTGTACGAGGACCACGACGTCCTCGTCGCCACCGGACTCGGTGAGATGGCATCGGACCTCCTCCGAGTCGGTCACATGGGCTACAGCGCCGACGAAACGCGCGTCCAGAAGACGATGGACGCGCTCGAATCGGTGCTCGATTAATCAGCGAGGAGTTCCGGCGGTTCCGCGTCGTCCGTCTCGCGGGCGTCCTGCACCCAGAGGTCGCCGAACAGGTCGTCTTGTTCGAGCACGAGCGTTCCTCTGTGGGCGAGAAACAGCAGAGCGAGGTACGTCATGACCCGCGTCGAACCGACCGTTTCGATTTCGGCGTAGAGCACTTCCGTTCTCCCCGCCTCGTACTGTTCGACCAGCGCACCCCGCACGTCGTCGATGACCGTCTCGATGTCCTCGTCGTGGGTCGTGCCCGTCACCTCCGACTCCGTGGGTTCGTCGTCGAAGCGCATGTCGTCGCCCGAGTGGTAGTCGAGCGTCTGGGTCCCGCGCTGGAACCCCTGTGGCGAGCCGCTCGTGTCGTAGGTCCGCGACTCCTTCCACCACGACCCGCGTTCGCGCTCCCGGAGTTCGCGGACGAGTTCGTCCAGCGTCTCCGGTTTTCCGCGGGCGCTCTTCCGGTCGAGTCGTCGCTCCATCTCGTCTTCGAGCGACGCGACCGGATCGAACCCGTCCGTCTCGTCCATCGCCATCGGCGCTTCCCACGGTTCGAGTTCCGCTTCCTCCTCCGGTTCGTCCTCCGAGAGGAGCGCGTCGCTCTTCATCCGAAGGAGCACACTGGCGTAAAACAGCGCCCGTCCCGAGGTTCTGAGGTCGGTGCCGTCCAACCGGTCGAGGAACTTGTCCGTCACGTCCACGATGTCGATGTCCCACGGTTCGATTTCGCCCTCCTCCGCGAGTTGGACGAGCAGTTCGACCGGTTCCACCTCGTCGTCCGACCCCTCCGTCGGCAGGTCGGAGAGGAGGTCCGATTCCCCCCGCTCCCGGTCCTCGTGACCGGCGATATCGAGCGGAATGTCGTCGTCTCGCGGCTCCGCCGCTCGACTGTCCGCGGAACGGAGTTCCGCGCTACTCGCGTTCCGATTCTCCTTCGGAGAATCGCTACTCGCGGCTTCGCCGCTCGTGTTCCGATGTTCCTCCGGAACATCGCTAGTCATCCGCGGGCACCTCCTGCTCCCCGTCCAACCGGATACCAGTCACGCTGCTCACGTTGTCCCCTTGCATCGTCACGCCGATGGCGCGCTCCGAACGGTCGAGCATCGCGGAGCGATGCGAGACGACGACGAACTGTGCGTCGCCCGCGAGTTCGTGCACCATCTCGCCGACGCGTTCGGCGTTCACGGCGTCGAGGAAGGCGTCCACCTCGTCCAGCGCGTAGAACGGCGCGGGGTTGTACCGCTGGATGGCGAAGATGAACGCGAGCGCGGTCAGCGACTTTTCGCCCCCACTCATGGCATCGAGACGCTGGACGGGTTTGTCCGCCGGTTGCGCCTTCATCGTCAGGCCGCCGTCGAAGGGATCGTCGTCGTTTTCGAGGAACAACTCGCCCGACCCGGCCGACAGGCGAGTGAAGATATCCTGAAAGTGCGCGTCGATGGCGTCGAAAGCCTCCATGAACGTCTCCTTCTTCTGTGATTCGTAGGAGTCGATACGCTCGCGGATGCCGTCGCGCTCTTCCACCAACGTCGCTTTTCGGTCCTTCAGATCGTCCAACTGCTCGTCCACCTCATCGTACTCGTCGATGGCGAGCATGTTGACGGGTTCGAGCGCCTCCATCTGTCGAGTGAGTCGGTCGATGTTTTCCTGCACTTCATCGTGGTCCGGCACGTCCTCGGGGTCGTACTCGCCGACCTCCTCCCGGAGTTCGGACACCACCTCTTCGAGACGACTCGCGCTCCGCTGCAGGCTTTCGAGTCGGTTCTCGACGCCCTCGACCTTCGACTGCTGGGTGTCGCGTTTCGACTTCGCCTCCTGCAGTTCCTCCTTCAACTCGGCGCGTTCGTCCTTGAGTTCGGTCAGTTCCTCTTCGAGTTCCGATACCGCCTCGCGCTTTTCTTCGAGGATTTCCTCTCGCTCCTCGATGTCCGATTCGAGTTCCGAAATCAGCTCTTCCTGCTCGGCTTTTCGGTTCTGTGCGGATTCCACCTCGTCGTGGAGGTCGTCGATGGCGTCCTCGGCGTACTGCTTTTCGAGTTGCAGTTCGTTGAGTTTGCCGTCGAGCGAATCCATTCGGTCCGAAAGCGCGTCGATTTCTTCGTTCACCTCGTCGGCCTCGCTCGTCAGCTCGGGAATCTTCGAATCCGCGAGTTCGCTTTCGAGGTCCGCGATGTCCTCCTCGATGGACGCAATGGTTTCGTCGTGGGCCGACACCTCGGCGTCGAGTTCCTCCATCCGCTCGGTGACCGACTCGCGTTCGTCCTGTAGCTCCTCGATTTCGTCCTGTAGCGACCTGATGCGCTCCTCGATGGATTCGAGTTCGGACTCCTTCCGTTCGATGTCGTTCTCGATGCTTCGAACTTGGTCCGTCGCATCGGTCTGCCGGTCGCGGGCGTCGTCCAACCGCTCTTCGACGCCGTTGATGGACTGTCGAATCGACTGGCGCTCGTCCTCCAACTCGTTTATCTGGCGCGCCACGCGCTCGATTTTTCCCTTGCCGGAGGCAGAAAACGAGTAGCGCGACCCACTGGTCGAACCGCCGGTCATCGCCCCGCTCTTCTCCACGAGTTCGCCCGAGAGCGTCACGAGGCGGAAGTCGCCCATCAACTCGCGGGCCGTCTCCATGTCCTCCACGACGAGCGTGTCGCCGACGACGTAGGAGAAAACCGAGGCGTACTCCGAATCGAAGTCGATGAGATTGTACGCGAAATCGACCACGCCCGGCGTGTTGGGCAGGGACGGTAGGCGGCGCTTTTGCATCTTCGTGATGGGCAGGAAGGTCGCCCGGCCCGCATTTCGCTGTTTCAAATACTCGATACAGCGCTGTCCCACGTTGTCGTCGTCCACGACGACCTGCGCCAGTCGGCCGCCCGCGGCCGTCTCGCAGGCCGTTGCGTACTGCTGGTTCACGCCTCCGAGTTGTGCCACCGCGCCGTGAACGCCGTCCAGTCCGCCGTTCAGAATCGTTGAAACGGCGCGGCCGAACGACGAATCGCCGCTCTCGTTGGCCCGCGCATCCAGTTTGGCGTACTCCTGCTGTTTGGACTGTATCTTCCCTTCTACCGCGTCGAGGTCGGACTGGAGTTCGGACTTTTCTTCCTTCAGGTCCGACACCACGTCCTCGATTTGCGCCGCGTTTCGCTCGGCTTTCGTCAGTTCGTCGGCCAAATCGCCGAGTTCGGTTTCGAGTTCGGGAATCCGCTCGCGGGCCGACGAGAGTTCGTTTTGCTTCTCGTTCACCGCGTCCGAACGCCGCCGCGCTTCGTCCAGCAGGCGGTCTTTCTCCCGCTGGCGCTCGTTTTTCTCGCTCTTTTTGGCTTCCAGAGCGTCTTTCTTCTCGGCGAGGTCGGCTTTCACCTCGTCGTACTCGGTATCGACGTTCTCTATCTCCTCTTCGATTTCGGCGAGTTTCGCTTCCTTGGTTCCGATTTCGCCCTTGACCGAGGCCTTCTCGATTTTGATGTCGCGGATGTCGCCGTCCAACTCGTCGACCGTTTCCTGTTTACGGTCGATTTCGACGAACGCCTGCCGTCGCCGATTTTCCGCGTCCTCGATCTTCTCTTCCGCCGTCTCGATTTTGTCCTCGAGACGGGAAATTTCGCCTTTGACCTCCTCGATTTCGCTCTTGATGGCGAGCTGTTCGTCCTCGCCCTTGCGCTCGATTTCGGCGTTGAGTTCCTCCAGTTGGTCTTCGAGACGGACGACTTTTCCCTGCTTTTCGTCCAGTTCGCGCTGGAGGGAGACGAGTTCCTCCTTTCTGGCGTCGATATCCGTTCGAGTCGCGTCCAAGTCCGACCGTTTCTCTTCGAGTTCGGCAGCCTTCAGATAACCTTCGTACTCCTCTTTTTCGTCGCGGAGACCCTGATATTCGAGCGCCGTCTCGCGTTCGTCCCGCAACTGGTCGAGCCGGTCTTCTTTCTCCTCGATTCTCAGTTCGGCCTCCTCAACGCGGTCTTTGACCACTTCGAGTTCTTCCAAGGCGGCGTCCCGCTTCGCGTCGAACTCCGCCACACCGGCGATTTCGTCGATGATTTCGCGCCGCTCGTACGGCGTCATGTTGATGATGCCGGTCACGTCGCCCTGCATGACGACGTTGTAACCTTCCGGCGTCACACCCGCCTGTGCGAGCAGGTCCTGTATGTCCGAAAGGTTGACCGAGCGGCCGTTCAGGTAGTAGTACGAGTAGTAGTTGTCCTCGGTCTGTTTGACCCGGCGCTTGATGGTGATTTCGTCCACGTCGCCGACGTTATCCGTCCCGGCGGCGTTGACGACCTGCGTCCGGTCGAGGGTTCCATCGCTGTTGTCGAGAACGACTTCCACGGATGCTTCGAGCGGTCCGTTGCCCGCCGCCTCGTCACCGTCGTGGCCGGGGTTGTAGATGAGGTCGGTCAGTTTCTCGGCGCGAATGCCGCGCGTTCGGGCCAATCCGAGCGCGAAGAGAACGCTATCGATGATGTTACTCTTCCCGGAGCCGTTCGGGCCGGTCACGACGGTGAAGTCCTCGTAAAACGGGATTTCGGTCTTCCGGCCGAAGCTCTTGAATTTGTCGAGGACGAGCGTTTTGATGTGCATGGATTGCTCGTGGGGTGAGGAGAAGTCCTACGCGACGATGATGTCGTCGCCGAGTCCGGACGACTCCTCTTCTTCTGTGTCGTCCTTGGACTCGTCAGATTTAGCCTCTTCGTCCTGCGCCGATTCCGATTCCGATTCCGATTTCGAGTCCGCGTCCGCCGTTTCCTGTGCCTGCTCCAGTTCGCGGATTCGCTGGTTCGCGTCCACGAGTTCCTCCGTCAGGCCACGAATCGTCGCTTCCAGTTCTTCCATTCGAGATTCGAGTGAGCCGATACGGTCGCGCTGGCTAGTCATATAACGTATGCGTGACGGTTTGCCTATAAATGTGCGTCAGACATGTGACAGACTCCTGCGAAGTAAATCGCTCCGTCACAACAATGAGGACAGTAGGTCGAGCACCGACAACGAATCGACGGCGAATGCTCACGGAAACCGAAGCGGATCGATTAGCGCGTTCCGTTCGTGAGAGGCGTCGTTGGGAGCGTCCCGTAGGCTTTTAACACTCACCCGACCAACCAGTCTGTAATGACTGCTCAGGCTGTCCAAGAGGGCGAACTCGTGGCCGTTATCGGCCTCGAAATCCACGTCCAACTGGAAACGGACACGAAGATCTTCTGCGGGTGTTCGACCGACCAAGACGACGCCGAACCAAACACCTACACCTGTCCGGTCTGTCTCGGGCTTCCGGGGGCGCTCCCGGTGTTGAACGAGGCGGCCGTGGAGTACGCCGTCAAGGTCGGCAAGGCCATCGACGCCGACATCCCCGAGGAGACGACCTTTCACCGGAAGAACTACTTCTACCCCGACCTCCCGAAAGGATTCCAGATCACCCAGTACGACGCGCCCATCTGTCAGGACGGCGAACTGGAGTTCAGCTTCGAGGGTGAAACCCGAACGGTCGGAATCCACCGCGCGCACCTCGAAGAGGACCCCGGCAGTCTCCGGCACGTTCGGGACGGAACGGGCGACATCGAAACCCGGACCGTCGGCATCGACCGCGCCGACTACACCCTCGTCAACTACAACCGCGCCGGGACGCCGCTGATGGAGATCGTCACTGAACCCGACTTCCGTGAACCCGGCGAAGTCGTCTCCTTCCTCGAAAAGTTGGAGGAAGTGCTCGAATACCTCGGCGTCTTCGACTCGACGCGAGACGGTAGCCTGCGCATCGACGCCAACCTGTCTATCATTCCCGAGGAGGACGTTGCGGACGACGGGTCGATTCCCGAGGACGTTCTCGCGGAGGCGAACCGGACCGAAGTCAAGAACATCTCGAGTCACAAAGGGGCCGAAAGCGCGCTGGCCTACGAGGAGAGCCGACAGAAGAACCTCATCCGCCGCGGAAAGGCCATCGAACAGGAAACGCGCCACTTCAACGAAACGCACGGTTCCACGGTTTCGATGCGCTCGAAGGAAGCGGAGAAGGACTACCGCTACTTCCGCGAAGAAGATCTACCGCCGCTCCAAGTGAGCGACTGGAAGCAGGAACTCGAAATCCCGGAACTGCCGGACGCCCGCCGCGAGCGGTTCCGCGAGGAGTACGGCCTGAACAAGGAGGCCGCGAGCAAGCTCACGTCGAGCAAGCAGGTCGCTGACTTCTACGAAGACGTGGCCGAAGAGTTCGACCCCGACCTCGCCGCGGCGTGGGTCGCCGACAGCCTTCTCGGGGAACTCAACTACCGAGACATGGAGATCACGGACGTCGAGGGACGCCTCGG
Organism: Haladaptatus sp. W1; assembly: GCF_001723155.1. Lineage (NCBI taxonomy): Archaea > Methanobacteriati > Methanobacteriota > Halobacteria > Halobacteriales > Haladaptataceae > Haladaptatus > Haladaptatus sp. W1. The sequence goes on along the minus strand of NZ_MEIH01000401.1, from coordinate 52 downwards.
GGAGTTCAAGAACCTCATTCGACTGGTGGCCGAGGACGAGATTACGGCCAAG
>NZ_MEIH01000400.1:0-16135 GCF_001723155.1 Haladaptatus sp. W1 | reverse complement strand
GGACCATTGGGGGGATGGCATCGGAACCGCACTCTACGAGCGATTACGGGGCGATTTCCGGGACATCAACATGAAGCGAATCCGGGCGATGGTGCTCTCTCAAAACGATATGGGAATCGAGTTTTACCAGCGACTCGGATTCGAGAAAACGGACGAAGCGACCGTCGAAATCGGTCCCGGAGAGTACGACGAATCGGTGTACACGGTTGCGCTCTAACCGGAGTGAAGAACACAAAGCATTTATCGTATCCACGTCGATTTCAGCTTACCTTGGGTAGGGGTACACGAGGTATTCTTTATCGCCACACCGACAGTTACTGCTCTCCCGACCAGTCGTCCTCGAACAACTGGTAAGCGCTGGCGAGGTTGAAGAGGAGTTGGCGCTCCGACGCCCCGGCGTCGAGCGCGCGTGCGGTGGCGTGAACCACTTGCGAGTACTGTATCGTCTCCTCGTCCACCGTCGAGTGATCGTCGCCGAACTCGCCCCCTGAAAACGACGCTCGAACCGCCGCCCGCTGCTGTCGTTCGACGAGTTCGAACAACCGCCAGTAGTCCACACCGGCGCGCCGCGCGTCCACCATCGCCGCGACCACTCGGCGTTCGAACCGTCGTTCCGGCGATTCGGTCGCTTCCTCGTCCAATCCGAGCGCGGCCAGTATCTCGTCCGCCTCCTCGTCACCCATGTGCGAGGTCTGTGAACTCTAGCGCTTTACTATTACGGATAGTGAGGTCGAAAATATGTCAGTAATCGGCGTCGAACGACAACCGACGGAGAAACGTCCGCAGTTCCACGTATGCGGCCTCGTACTCGTCACGGAGCACGCAGTGTCCGGCGTCGGGAACGTGAACTAGTCGTCCATCCGTCAGTTCGTCGGCGAGGTCGAGGTCGGCCGCCCGCGTTTCCGGGTCGGCGTCGGCTTTCAAGACGAGCGTCGGACACTCGATATCCGGGAACGCGTCCGCCAACGGGGGATAGCCTTCACGGGCAATCTCCGCGATTTGCGAGCGACACTCGGCGTTCGCCACCGCGAGGCGTCGGGCCAGCGCCGGTTCGCGGTCGTCGTGGTCGGCTACGAGTGCTTCGAGCGACCGGTTCGACCACTCGCGGACGTTTTCGCGGACCATCCGCGCCCGCTCGTCGGGTCCGGTATCGGGAGGGCCGTGCACGCCAGCAGGGTCTTCGAGGACGACGGCACGCGGGATGTCGGGATGGGTCGCGGCCGTCCACGCCGCCGTCGAACCGCCCATCGAGTGGCCCACCAGAATCGGGTCGTCGAGCGAGAGCGCCCCCACGAGTCCCACGAGGTCGGCGACTCGGTCCTCGATGCCGTACCCCGACTCCGGTGCGTCCGACTGCCCGTGACCGCGGGCATCGTACATCACGAGGTCGTACTCGTCGGCGAGGTCCGCGGCCAACCGCTCCCAGCAGCGACCGTTGCTGTAAAAGCCGTGTGCCAGAACCAGCGTCGGCCCGTCGCCGGTGCGGTAGTACCGTAGCTCGACGCCGTTCACGGGGGCGGTGTTCGTCGTCCAGCCGTCGGGAAGGTTCATACTGAGACGGCCGTAGCGAGCGTAAAAAACACGTCGGAGGGGAGCGAGAGCGGGGTCGGCGGAATCGGAGGAAATAGAGCGAGATAACGGTGGTCGAATGATGTCAGTCGAGATCCTGAAACGCGCCGACGAAATCGTCGTGGCTCTGTAAGTTCTCGCGCGAGTCGTCGGCGACCTCGCGGAGGCGTTCGACGTCCCGCTTGAGTTCCTGATACCGCTCGTTGTCGCGCAGATTCGCTTCGTCCTTTTCGGTTTCGAGGACGGCGAGTTTCGAGGCGAGCGAGAAATATTCCTGCATCTGGGAGTCGTATTCGACCCGCGACAACATCCCGCTCACGGTCGTATAGAGGTTGTCTTTCGAAACCGGTTTGACGAGGTAGTCGTCGAATCCCATGTCGATGATATCGAAGTCGGGCTTGACGGCCGTCACCATCACCACACGGGAGTGGAGATCGCGGCTTCGAAGCTCCGCGAGCACTTCGTCCCCGGAGAGGCCGGGCATCCGACGGTCGAGGAGAACGACATCGACCTCATCGTCGAGCATGTCCAGCGCTTCACGGCCCTCGTATGCGCGTCGGACGTCGTAGGAATCTTCTAACCACGTCGCATACAAGTCCGTAACGTCTGCCTCGTCATCGACGACGAGAATCGTTGGTTCGTCAACAGCCATAATTGGTTCCAGGGGTCCTGTTTATCCATCGACCGCGGTTTGTTACTGAACCATTTGCTAAAGCATCTTTATATCTTGTGGTTACGAAATCCGTGAATGGCGAAAGACAGGTCCACACTCGGTACTTCTATCAGTTCGACAGTACCGAAATAAATAACACAGATGACACCCAATGAGGAACTGGTATGTCGAAAACCAGTGGTCGTTTTTGCCGGACACTCCGGCAGTAACACAACCCCCCAAGAACGATTCGAGCGACTTATCGAACTGCCACCCAGTGCAAAACTCGTCTACCGGGTTCTCACGGAAGATGCACCGATGACCCAGCAGCAGGTGCGCACCGACGCCCTGTTACCGGCCCGCACGACGCGAGACGCATTGATGAAACTGAAAGACGAAAATCTCGTCGAGGAACGACTCTATCTTCCCGACGCGCGAAAGCGGCTCTACGCGCCGCTCAAAGTCGAACGCCCGAACGACGAAACGGAGTAGCCGACTCCGCGTTTCACTCGACGGGTCGGTTTCTATCGAATGTGCGGTATATCGCAAGGAATCACGAGACCGCCGACCCATTCATACTTGTCCGTCACGTTTCTTCGACGGAAGGTATGACGAGAGACAAGCACGGTCGGTGGCGTCCGCGGCGGCCACGAATCGACCCGGCGGACTCTCGACGAGGAATAACGGAGCGCGAGCTGTTCGATCAGCTACGCGCCGAAATAGAGTCGCTCCGTCGACGCCTCGCGGAAGCCGAGGAGCGGGTGGAAGTCCTCGAAGCCGAGCGTAACCGGCGGGAACGCGTCGTCAGGGCGTGTTCCATGTGCGGCCGTGTCTGCACGCGTCCGGGACCCGGTGCTCACTGTCCGTACTGCAAGAACGGTCAGTTGGAGCGGATATGAGGAGACGGTAGAATCGGAGATGCGGAGAACGGAAGATAGTCGGGTCAGGGGAGCGGTCGAATCAGGGGGAAAACCGTCGCGGAGACGGGAGTTCTATAGTTCGCCGATTCGAACCGCTCGTCGATGGAACCGGAGACCCGCGAGGAACTGCTTTCCGCGGCCGAACGCTACGCGGAGACGGTTCCGATAGCGGTTGACCTCGACGCCGTAGAGTGGGAGTGCTCGGACCGGGCGGTACGCCGTGCGGGTGCCTGTCTGTACGACCGACGGGCGGCACGGGTGACGATTCGCTTGACGTGGGACGCCTATCGCTCGTTTGGATGGGACGAGTTCACGGGGACAATTCGACACGAACTGGTACACGCGTGGGAGTTTCAGCGGTTCGGCGAATCGGGTCACGGCCCGCGATTCGCCGAGAAAGCGAGGGAACTCGACGCGCCGCGCCACTGTCGGTCGTTCACGGATGCGCGACTTCGACTCGTCTGTTCGTCCTGTGACTGGGACGCGCGTCGCTTCCGCGCGTCGAAGGCAGTTAAACGACCCGAGCGGCGGCGGTGTGGGAACTGCGGCGCGCGCTATCGAGTCGAGCACGTCGAAAGCGGACGGCGCTGGCGAACGCACGCCGGGTATCTGGTCGCGCGGAGAAAGTTGGGGAACGATTGGTGAGACGGGCGGTAAAGACGGTCGCTCAGTCGGAAATCGTCTCGATAAACGAGAGCAGTTCGGCGAGGGGTTCCGCGTTGACTTCCGGATAGAGGGACCCGCTGGGAGCGTCAGGGGCGGAGAGAATGTCGGCGTCGTCCAGGACGGAGACGTGTTGCTGATAGAACGTCGTGTAGACGGTGGTCCGTTGGTTCGTGGTCCAGTCAGGACCGAACTCCCGGGACGTCACCTCGTCGACGAGCGTTCGCATCGGAATCACGTCCTCGACGTCTGCCATAATGGTAATCGCGTGACGGCGGCGCTCGACGCGACACAAGTTGAACAGTTCGTCTCGGGACAAGTGTATCGGCGAAGAGACGGGCTGACGACCGAACAATCGTCCGAACAATCGTCCGAACAGACGTACGACCGTCAGCGGAGCACCAACTTACCAGTTATGATGTAGAGAAATTAATACAGGCAATTATTCCGTTACGACAGTAACCGCGCCGTCGAAATCGAGGATGACCGACTGCGTTCGGTCGCCGAACAGGGCTTTCCCGGTGGGAGAGCGCTTTCGGCCCGCGAGGAACACGTGGTCGCAGTCGAGTTCGGTGGCGGCATCGAGAATCTGGTCGCGCTCGTCGCCGATGCGCCCGATTGCTTCGTATTCGACGTCGATACCGTCGAGGACTTCGCGCCCGATGTCTTGGGCGAACTGCCGGGCACCTTCGAGCGCCTGCCCGGCGGTGTAGGACGTTTCGAGATTCGGAATGCCTTCCAACGACGTGCGCGTATCCTCGTACTCCTCGTTGGTCGTGACGTGGAGCAAGACGAGTTCTGCCCCGACGCCCGCTGCCAATTCGCCCGCTTCCCGTACTAATTCTTTTGCCGATTCGGATGCCTCGACGATTGCGAGTGCTCGTTTCACACCAGATATTGCCAGAGTCGAAGGATAAATAAATTAGCTTTCGTTCGCGCCGAGTTTCCCCACTCTCGCGAGGGACAAGCGGTATCATTTCGTTACGTGGTTGGAATACGAACCGATTTATGCCTCCGCGGAGTTGGAGGGAACGAGAACACGAATGTCTGAGTCCGTCGAGAAGAACGTCTGTCCAGTCGTCGAATCCATCGAGCAAATCGGGTCGCAGTGGCGGTTGGTCGTCCTCCACGATTTACACGACGGCGAGAAGCGATTCAACGAACTCAAGCGCTCCACGGGAGCCAGTTCGCGGACCCTCTCGCGCGTGCTGGACGACCTCGGTGAGATGGGGTTCGTCAGTCGCCGTACAGAGGAGGACGCGCCGATAGCGACGTACTACAGCCTGAACGAGAAAGGTCGTTCGCTCTGTCCCATCTTCGAGGAACTCGAACTGTGGGCCGACGAGTGGCTCTGAGAACGTCTGCCCGCTGAAACGCGTCCTCGTATCGGGGGAAAAGCGCGCCCGCACTGTACGATTTCGAACGTCGAGACGCATCGCGGTTCATCGAACGCCTTCCGGTTCGTCCCGCAAACGACAACTATTCGGCGCGTCCGTCCCGACATTCGACTATGACGACTGGCGTCGTGGTACTCAACTTCGGAGAGCCGGACGAACCGACGCGAGAGAGCGTCCTCGATTATCTCGAGCGCATTTTCATGAATAACGCCGACCTCGAAGGTGACACCACCGAAGAGGAAGCGCGACAGCGCTCCCGGCAACTGGCCGAACGACGCGCGCCCGGTCTCATCGAAGAGTACGAGGAGATTGGCGGGTCGCCGCTCGACCCGCAAGCAAAAGCGCAGGCCGACGCGCTGGAAGCCGAACTCGACGCGCGGGGGTTCGACGCGACGACCTACACTGGCTTCCAATTCACCGAACCGTTCATCGCCGACGCCGTGGAGAATGCTCACGAGGACGGCGTGGACGAACTCATCGGCCTGCCCGTCTACCCGCTCTGCGGTGCCTCGACCACCGTCGCCTCCCTCGAAGAGCTCACGGAGGCGGTGGACGACCGCGACTGGGACGTCCCGGTCCACGAAATCACCGGCTGGCACAAACACCCGACGTACAACCGGATTCGCGCGGAGAACATCCGAGCGTTCGCGGATGAGGAGGGCATCGACGTGACCGACGACGACACCGAACTCCTCTTTTCGGCTCACGGGACGCCGAGTCACTATCTGGACGAAGGGAGTCGCTACGACGTCTACGTCGAGGAGTTCTGTGACGTGATGGCGAGCGAGCTCGGCGCCGAGTCGTACTCGCTCGGCTTCCAAAACCACGGCAACCGGAAGATTCCGTGGACCGAACCCGACGTCGAGGAGGTCGTCGCCGACATCGACGCCGAGCGCGTCGTTGTCGAACCCATCAGCTTCATGCACGAACAGAGCGAGACGCTCTCGGAGTTGGACGACGAACTCCGCGAGGAGGCCGAGGCGGTCGGACTCGACTTCTACCGGGTTCCCGTCCCGCACGACGACGAGCGATTCGCGGGCGTCCTCGCCGACCTCGTGGAGCCGTTCGTCGCCGACTTCGACCCCTCCTACTACCAGTTCCGCCAGTGCCAGTGTAAGGACACGCCCGGCACGATGTGCCTCAACGCCCCGTTCAGCCGATGACGGTCGGAATCATCGGTGCGGGCATCACGGGGCTGGCGCTCGCCCACCACCTCGACGGGACGGAAATCGAGTACGTCGTCCTCGAAGCCGACGACGAACCCGGCGGCGTGATTCGGAGCGGGCGCGTCGATGGCTACCTGCTGGAGTGGGGCCCACAGCGACTCCGACGGACGGGACCGGTGGACGAACTCGTCACCGACCTCGGGCTGGACGGCGAGGTCATCGAAGCCGGGGACACGAAATTGTTCGTCTATGCGAACGGCGACCTCCGGCGTGCGCCGTTCACCATCGAGGAGTTCGGCCACACCGACCTGCTCTCGTGGCGCGGCAAACTCGACGTGCTGAAAGAACCCCAAACCGCCCCCGCGGACCCCGAGGAGACCGCCGCGGAGATGTTCACCCGGAAGTTCGGCGAGGAGGCGTACGAGAACCTCATCGGTCCGCTGTTCGGCGGGACGTACGGCTCGCTTCCCGAGCGAATGCCGGTCAAACACTCGCTTTCCGGCGTGTTGCGGATGGAAGAGAAGTACGGCGACCTGCTGACCCCCGTCCTGAAACGCGCCATGGCGGGCGGCAGTTCGGCTCCCGCCATGTCCTTCGAAGAGGGCGTCCAACAACTTCCGACGGCCCTGTACGAGGCCCACCGGGAGAACGTTCATCTGGAAACCCCCGTCACCGAGATTCGGGAGGAGAACGAGCGGTTCGTCCTCGAAACGGACGACGAGTCGTTCGAGGTCGATAACGTCGTTGTCACGACGCCCGCCGAAATGAGCGCCGACCTGCTGGTCCCGCTCACCGAGAGCGCGGACGCGCTCCGGCGGCTGAACTACAACCCGCTCGCGTTCGTCCACCTCCGCGCCGATTCCGACCGGGACGGCTTCGGCTATCAGGTCCGCCACGACGAGGACCTCGACACGCTCGGCGTCTCGTGGAACGCGAGAATGTTCGGCCGGAACGGACGGTCGAACGACGGCGCGGACGAGGCAGGAGGGGTCTACACCGTCTTCCTCGGCGGGATGAAAAAGCCCGAACTGCTCGAAGAGAGTGACGAAACGCTCGGCGACATCGCCGCGACGGAGTTCGCTGAGGTGATGGGAACCGAGGCCGAGGTGTTGAGCGTCAACAAACTCGACCGAGGATTCCCCGCCTACGACGCGTCGTGGGACGCGCTGGAGGAGTTCGAGGCCCCGGACGGCATCCACCTCGCCACGAACTACACCGCGCGGATGGGCGTCCCGAGTCGGATTCGGGAGGCGAAGGCGCTGGCGGAGCGGTTCGCGGAGTAATTACTGGATTTCGGCGCTTTCGAACCGCCAGTAACCGACCGCGAGCGGGACGATTCCCCAAAAGAGCAGGACGACGAGGAACAGCCACGGGGAGAGATACGCCGGGGATTGGCCGCCCGAGGCAATTCGGAGGGTCGGCGGAAGCGAGGTTCGAAGCAATCCCTCGTACGCGCCGGACGGACTCAGCCATTGCACGAGGTAGGTCCACGCCGGATAGGGAGCGACCATCATCGAAGAACCTGTTTTGAAGTACGCGACGATATTGACCAACATACCCCAGAACAACTGGAAGAGGGCGAACGCGCCGACCGCGAGGATTCCGGCGCGGCGGTTCGATTTCGCCAGTCCCGACAGTCCGACGCCGATTGCAACGTACACGATACCGAGGAGGACCGTCGCCGCCGTGAACAGCGCGTACGGTCCGAGCGAAAAGCGGCCGAACTGCGAGACAATGAAGACGATGGCGAGGAGGAAACTCGCCAACGATGGGACGAGAGCGACACCGCAGCGAGAGAGGAACTTGCCGCCGAACACGTCCCGTCGAGAGTGTGGCAAGCCGAGCAGCAGTTTTAGCGACCCCGACTCGCGTTCACTGGCGACCGCGCTGTACCCGACGAACAGTCCGACGAGCGGAACGAGCACCTGTGCCGCGGAGTAGACGTATTCCACCACATCAACCGCACTTCCAGTGCTGTAGGAGTGGATCGTATAGAAGTACGACCACAGGACAACGAGCAGGGAGAGGACGACCGAAACGGCCCAGAACGACTTCTTCCGAGCAAAATCGAAAAAATCCTTTCGGGCGACCAATCGGAGGGACATAAATCCGAACTGACGCTATTTTGCTATAAAGATGCCTATCGTTCGATTTCCTTCGCCGCGTCCACGAACGCCTTCGCGTTCTCGACGGGCGTCGTTCGGTCGATGCCGTGGCCGAGATTGAGGATGTGGCCGGAATCGCCCGCCTTCTCGATGACCTCGTGGGTCTTCTCCTTGACGAACTCGGGACTCCCGAGCAGGTAGGAGGGGTCGAGGTTCCCCTGCACCGGCGTGTCGCCCAACTGCTCGCGAGCGTCGGCCATGTCCACCGTCCAGTCGAGGCCGACGACATCCGCGCCCGATTCGGCGAGCAGGTCGAGTTTGCCGCCGGGGTGGCGCGCGAAAACGATGGAGGGGACGTCGATGGCGTCGAAGATGCGCTGGTGGAGCGGCAGGACGAACTCCCGGTAGTCGTCCGGCGTCAACACGCCCGCCCACGTGTCGAACACCTGCACCACGTCCGCGCCCTGCTCGACTTGATACCGAACGTACTCCTCCACCACGTCGGTGAACATCGAGAGGAGGTCGCGGAACGCTTCGGGGTGGTTGGTTCGGAACCGCCGAATCGGTTTTCTAGACGTGGGTTCGTCGCCGACGACGTACGAGGCGAGGGTGTACGGGCCGCCGGAGAAGCCGATGATGCTCGTTTCGTCGCCGATGCTCGCTTGCAATCGGGTCAGCAAGTCACCGACGTAGCCGATTTCCGTGGCGACGTCGGCGAACTCGGTCGGCACGTCGCTCGGATCGGTGACGGGGTTAGAGACGACGGGGCCGACGCCGCTCTCGATGCGGTAGTCGAAACCGAGCGGTTCGAGGACGGTGAGGATGTCCGAGAACATGACGAGACCGTCCGGTTCGAACAGTTCCCACGGGAGGAGGGTAATCCGCTCGGCCACGTCCGGGGTCTTGATGGCCTCCTTGAACGTGTACTGTTCGCGGATGTCGCGGTACTCCGGGATGTATCGTCCGGCCTGTCGCATCAACCAAACCGGTGGGCGTTCGGTCCGTTCGCCGCGTGCCGCCCGAACCAACAGGTCGCTCATGTGCCGAGATTGGCCGGATAGCGTCTAAGCGTTTCGACTCGTCCTATTTCGAGCGGCGGAAAAAGCGAGAGCGTTTCAGGCCGAGGCGTCGTACCCGGCGTCCTCGACGGCGGCGACGATATCGGCGTCGTTCGCGTCGCCTTCGACGGTCGCCGTTCCCGCCTCGTGGTCCGCGCTGGCGTCCGAGACGCCCGAAACGTCTTCGAGCGCTTCGACGACGTTCTGCTCACAGCCACCGCAACTCATTCCGTCCACATCGATGGTTCGAACCATACTCACGGTTACTCACCCGTTGCTTTTTGCGATTTCGGAAAAATATCCAAAGCCGTTCCGTCGAATTCGAACGGGGGAAAGGAGGCGTGAAAAGAGGACTCGTGAGGGAGACGCGACGGGGGAGCGGGAGTCGTCGAAGGGAGAGAGAAGTTCGGAGATAATTCGTTTTTTAAACAAGCGGAATTTTGTATTTCACCGAATATACACAGGAAGTCAGCGGCAGAAAAGCGAGATAACGAAAACTGTTTTTATTCTATAACGCTAACTGAGGTGTAATGCGACAACTCGACGACACTGACCGGGAGATAATCCGGTTGCTTGTAGAGGACGCACGCCGCCCCTACAACGAAATCGCGGAAACGGTCGGCCTCTCGCCGCCGACGGTCTCCGACCGCGTGGAACGGTTACGAGAAATCGGTATCATCCGCCGGTTCACCGCGGACTTGGACCAAGGAATCCTCATCGACGGCCTCTCGTTGCTCGTCACGGTCAACGCCAAACCGGGACACGTGGACGCCATCAAGGGCTCGCTCAGTTCGTTCGACGGCGTGGAGCACGTCTTCGTCACCGCCGACGCGCACATCGTCTGTAAGGCGAACTTACACGAGCATGCGGTCGAGGCGCTGCTCTCCGACGCCATCGAGGAGGACGCCGTACGCGATTACGACGTCCAGTTGCTCGTTGACGAGGAGTGGAACCCGCAACCGGGAACCATCGAGTTCGCTCCCGATTGCGTCGAGTGTGGCAACACCGTCACGAACGAGGGGAATCGACGCGCATCGACGGCGAACTGTACCACTTCTGTTGTTCGTCGTGCAAGGGGCAGTTCGCCGAGCGATACGAACGACTACAGGAAGGTGCCGCCGACTGACACACCGGTTACATAAATCCGTTTCAGGGAAGGGTTTTGGTGCCATGTACCAAACGACGAGACATGGCAACCGAACAATCGTTCGTCCGGGTCGCCGACGCGGACGACCTCCGGGAGGACAGCCCGCAAATCGTCCACGCTGACGGCCACTCCATCGGACTCTTTTTCCACGAAGGGGAGGTTCACGCCGTCGATAACCGGTGTCCGCACATGGGGTTCCCGCTCACGAAGGGGTCGGTCGACGACGGCATCCTCACCTGTCACTGGCACCACGCGCGGTTCGAACTGTCCTGCGGGGACACGTTCGACCCGTTCGCCGACGACGTGCGGACCTATCCCGTCGAGGTCCGGGACGGAGACGTATACGTCCAACCGAATCCGCCGCGGGACGAACCGCCCGAAGAGCATTGGCGGAATCGACTCGGACACGGCCTTCGAGAGAACATCAGCCTCGTCGTCGCCAAATCGGTCATCGGGTTGGAGTCCGAGGAGGTTCCGTCCACCGTCCCGGTGGAACTCGGGACGGAGTTCGGAACGCACTACCGCCAAGCCGGATGGGGTCGGGGACTGACGACGCTGGGCGTAATGACGAACCTCCTCCCCGCGCTCCGCCCGGAGGACCGCCGCCGGGCGCTCTACGTCGGATTGACGGAGGTGGCGGACAACTGTTCCGGCGAACCGCCGTTCTTCGTGCAGGAGGCGCTTTCGACGGACGACGTGTCAGCCGAACGGCTCACGGAGTGGTTCCGCGACAACATCGAAGTCCGGGACTCGGACGGTGCAGAACGCGTCCTTCGAGCGGGAATCACGGCGGACCTCGACGAGTCCGACGTCGCGGGGATGCTCGTCGCCGCCGCGACGGACCACCTGTACCTCGACACCGGCCACCGGTTGGACTTCATCAACAAGGCGTTCGAGACGCTCGACCACATCGGGTGGGAGCGCGCGGACGACGTGCTTCCCAGCCTCGTCCCCGGACTGGCGTCGGCCAACCGCGCGGAGGAGAACTCCTCGTGGCGACAGCCCATCGACGTGGCGCAACTGTGTTTCGACGCCGCCGAGGAACTGCCGGACTTGCTCGAAGCGGGCGAGGGCAAGACGTGGGAGGAACCCGACGATTTCGTGGACGTGCTCCTCGGCGAGGACCCGCACGCTATCGTGGACGCGGTGACGGACGCCATCGAAAACGGCGCGACGGCGACCGAACTCGCCCGCGTCGTGACGTTCGCCGCGGCGCGCCGCGTCGCCCACTTCGGCACGTCGAACGAGTTCGGCGACTGGAACACGGTCCATCACAGCTACACCTACGCGAACGCGGTGGACGGACTCTCCCGGCGGACTGACGCACCGGAGGTGTACCGCGGCGTCTTCGATGCCGCGATGAACGTCTACCTCGACCGATTCCTCAACACGCCGCCGACGCCGATTCCAGACCCGGACGGGGACCGTGACCCCGACGCCGCGCTCGACGAACTGATGGAGACCTTCGAGGTGGAGGCCGACGAAGAGGTGGACCTCGCCGGGGAATCGACCGCGGCGTACCTCGCCGCCGGAGGCGACGCGGACCGACTGAAGCGAAAACTCGGGGAAGCGTTGGTGCGCGAGGACGTCGGCTTCCACACCCGACAGAACGTCGAAGTGGCCTTCGGGCAGTACGACGCGCTCGCGGGCGAAGGAACCGAAGAGAGCGAACGAAGGGCGCGGATTCACCTCATCGCCACCGCGCGCTATCTCTCGGCCCACACTCCGACGCGGCGAGCGGGCGAGCAGACGTTCCGAATCGCGGAACGGCTCCACCAAGGCGAGAACATCCACGAGATGGACTGAGCGCCGTCTCCTGTCGCCGGAATCGAGACGGTCCGATTTTCGAATAACTGGCTCCGATAGCGGCGTCCGCGGCCGTTTTCGTCGTTCGAACCGGTGGTCGCTATCGCCCTAATACAACTGAATTTGTTTTACTGCAATTGAATTGGGTAAAGTTTATGGGTGCCCGTCGGGACACCACATATAGCGGTTAGAGCAGGGTACGCCCCACATGTGGGCTTACAAGACTGGAGGTACAAGGAGTGACAACTATGGACTGCCCGGACTGCGGGAACGAGCGGACGCGAGTCATCGACACCACGAGTGCCGACGGAACATCGGTACGGCGGCGGCGCGAGTGCCAACGCTGCTCGTTTCGGTTTACCACGTACGAGCGTCCGGAGTGGGACTCCCTCCAGGTGAAAAAGCGCGACGGGAACATCGAGTCGTTCAGCCGCGAGAAGCTCCGCGCGGGTATCGAACGAGCCGTGGAGAAGCGCCACGTGAGCGAGGCGGACGTGACGACCTTGGTGGAAGCGGTCGAGTCCGAGTTGGGAAACCGAGAAACTCGAATCGTCTCGTCCAGCCTCGTCGGCGACCTCGTTTCCGAACGCCTCCGCGAACTCGACCAGGTCGCGTACATCCGGTTCGTTTCGGTGTACAAGGCCTTTTCCGAACCCGAGGAATTCCTCCGCGAACTCGACGCCGTTCTCGACGCGGAACTCGACGACGACCCGCCGCATCCAACCGATGATACCGATAATCCATGAGTCAACGAACACCGACGACGACCACCGACGTACGGTCCATCCTCAACCGAGCACGAACAGGCTACGAAACCGCACTCCCCGAGGACGAGTGTGAAACCCTCGCCAGCGAAATCGAACGCACCCTCTACGACGGCGCGTCCACCGACGAAGTGTATCAGGCCGTTACACAGGCGCTTTCCGCGCGAGTCGAGCGCGAGCCGGCGTTCAAACGAATCGCGGCCGCGGCCTTCCGACAGGGGTACTACCACGAAGTCATCGGCGAGAACCTCCGGGGTTATGAACTGGACCGCGAGTACCGCGCGACCTTCATCGACAACCTCGAACGCGCGGTCGAAATCGGACGCCTCGACGAGCGACTACCCGAACGATTCGACCTCGACGACCTCGCGTCCTATCTCGAACCGGACCGCGACGAGCGCTTCGAGTACATGGCGATGGAGACGCTGGCCCAGCGCTACTTCCTCAAAACCGAGGAGAACGGCGAGCGGCTCGAACTCCCGCAAGCGTTCTGGATGCGGGTCGCCATGGGCCTCACCGTCGAAGAGGACGACCCGCAACGCCGGGCGAAGGAGTTCTACGACGTCCTCTCGAAGCTGGAGTTCACCCCTTCGACGCCGACGCTGTTCCACAGCGGCTCGACCCACCCGCAGCTCTCCTCGTGCTACCTGACGACCGTCTCGGACGACCTCGAACACATCTTCGACTCGTACAACCACCACGCCCACCTCTCGAAGTGGAGCGGCGGCCTCGGCAACGACTGGACGAACCTCCGGGCGAGCGGCGCGCTCATCGAATCGACCGGCGTCGAATCGACCGGCGTCGTACCCTTCCTCCGCATCAGCAACGACGTGACGGCGGCCATCAACCGCTCCGGGAAGCGACGCGGCGCGGCCTGTGCCTACCTCGCCTGCTGGCACCTCGACTTCCCGGCGTTCATCGACCTGAAGCGCAACACCGGCGACGAGCGGCGGCGCACGCCGGACATGAACACGGCCGCGTGGATTCCGGACCTGTTCATGAAGCGGGTCGAAGCGGGCGAGGAGTGGACGCTGTTCAGCCCCGACGAGGTGCCCGACCTCCACGACCTGTCCGGCGAGGCGTTCGCCGAGAAGTATCGGGAGTACGAACGCCGAGCAGAAGCGGGCGAGTTCAGGCAGTACGAGCGCGTCGATGCGGAGGAACTGTGGCGAAAGACGCTCACGCGACTGTTCGAGACGGGCCACCCGTGGCTGACGTTCAAGGACCCGTGTAACGTCCGCTCACCGCAGGACCACGCCGGGACGGTTCACTCTTCGAACCTCTGTACCGAAATCACGCTGAACACGAGCGAGGACGAACACGCCGTCTGCAACCTCGGCAGCGTGAACTTTGCGACGCACGTTTCGGGCGGCGAACTGAATCGCGACCACCTCGCCGAGACCATCGAAACCGCGATGCGGATGCTGGACAACGTGGTTGACCTCTGCTTTTACCCGACGGACGAGGCCGAACACTCGAACATGCAGCATCGGCCGGTGGGGCTCGGCACGATGGGATTCCACGACGCGCTGATGGAACTGGGAATCCCCATGGACTCCGAGGACGCGATCGAGAAAGCGAACCGCTGGCAGGAGTTCGTCTCCTATCACGCCATTCACAACTCCTCGAAACTCGCGGCGGAGCGCGGGACCTACCCGTCCTACGAGGGGTCAAAGTGGGACCGCGGGATGCTCCCGCAGGATACCGTAGATACGCTCGAAGCCGAACGCGGCCGCGAGATTCCGACCGAACGCGAGGAGACGCTCGACTGGTACGTCGTCCGCGAACACGTCGAGGAGCACGGCATGCGGAACTCGAACACGATGGCCATCGCGCCGACGGCGACCGTCTCGACCATCAACGGAACCACGCCCTCCATCGAACCGATGTACTCGAACCTCTACGTGAAATCGAACATGTCCGGGGAGTTCACTGTCGTCAACGACCACCTCGTGGACGACTTGAAAGCCCTCGACCTGTGGGACGAGGAGATGGTGGACCGCATCAAATACCACGACGGGACGATTCAGGAAATCGACACCGTTCCGGACGACCTGAAGGAACTGTACCGGGGTGCGTTCGAAATCGACCCGCGCCACCAACTCCGCCTGACCGCGCACCGACAGACGTGGATAGACCAGTCCGTCTCGCACAACGTCTTTTTCCCCTCGACCGACGGCACCCTGCTCGACGACGTGTACAAGACGGCGTGGCGGTTGGGACTAAAGACGACCTACTACCTCCGCACGCTCGGCGCGTCGGGAATCGAGAAATCGACGCTCGACATGGCCGAATACGGAAAGAGCCAGCACCGGGACGGATTCGGAACCGACCCCGACGACGACGGGAGCGGGGACGCCGACAGCGGAGACGGCGAAACCGACCTCTGCACCGTCGAGGACCCCACTTGCGACGCCTGCCAGTGACACGACCGACGCGATAACATACCTCACGAACGATACATGCCGATACTCGACACCGACAACGAACACGACCCGAACAAGATACTGCCGCTCGACTACGACTGGGCCCGCGACTACTACGAGGCGGGCGTCAACAACAACTGGGTTCCGGAGGAAATCCCGATGCAGGACGACATCTCCCAGTGGAACGGCGATGCCCTGTCCGACGCCGAGCGCCAACTCATCGAGTGGAACCTCGGGTTCTTCTCGACGGCGGAATCGCTCACCGCGAACAACATCGTCCTCGCGCTCTACGAGTACGTGACGGCTCCGGAGTGTCGCCAGTACCTCCTCCGACAGGCCTACGAGGAGGCGATTCACACGGACACGTTCATCTACTGCTGTGACTCGCTCGGCTTCGACCCCGACTACCTCTACGGGATGTACGACCGGGTTCCCTCCATCGCCGAGAAGGACGAGTTCGTC